>JAAZCF010000121.1 GCA_012513425.1 Bacteroidales bacterium | reverse complement strand
CCATCCTACGCGGAGCGCCGCGGTCTTGAAATTATAACCTTCTAAACCTGCGTGCCAGATGTAGTAGGCTGCTCCTGGCTTCATAACACTGTCTGCGTTTGTAAATGCTTTTATGTTTCAATCCACACTCCTCATGCGAGGAGTGACTGTATAGGGTATAAACCCTTATATATCTGAATGATATCTATCAAGTTTTGCGAACCTATCAAATATCAATCAGAAATGTTTTTAGAAAAATAGCTATCTTATTGAAAATATGCAAATATGACTAAGCTTAAAGATGTGCAATGCTTATGGTTCGCAATGCTACACTATGAGATCCGAAGTAACATCAACACCTCTTTCTATGCCAATTTTTTCAACCTTATTATCCCAATTGTTTCCAAGATAATATAATCTAATACTATCATGTTCTTTATCAACAATAAACTCTAATCTATTCTTTAAGAATATCATTTGTGAATAATCCAAAACACATTCAAAAACAGAATTTTGAACGCGAACCCCATAATTTTGACATTCTTTTGCCACTAATCTCAGTCGTTTCGCGCCGGCACGATTAATGGTTTCGACATCATATGTAATTAACACCAGCATTATTTTATATTAGAAATACGGGGTAACAGTCAATATCATCTCTAATATATCTTGCCAACAGCATTGCTTGCGCAAAAGGCAACAATCCAATTGGGATTTTTTCATTCAAAATTGGATGAGTAATTTCGTCTTTTTTTCTCTCCTGCCATGCAGATATAAGTATCTTTCGGCCATCATCATTAAGCAAAAGTGAATCTTCTCCTTGAATAATGAAATGTTTGTTTGTGAGTTGTTTCCTATTAATCAATGATAGAACAAATCTATCTCCAAGATAAGATCTCAACTCCTCCATCATATCAAGAGCAAGAGAATATCTTCCAGGGCGAATGGTGTGAAAGAAACCAACATATGGATCCAATCCAACCGTTTCAAGAGCTGAAGCTACATCATTGGCCAATAAAGTGTATGCAAAAGACAATAAGACATTAACCTCGTCTTTTGGCGGTCGTTTACTTCTACCATTAAACACAAAATCACTGGTTTGTTGCCGAATCAAATGAGAAAATATGCTAAAATAGTGATTAGCAGCATCCCCTTCAATGCCTCTAAGTTCATTGGAATCAGATGCTTGTAATGCATTTTGTTTACTTCTACTCAATGATAATGATGCCTTACTTAATTCATCATTAGGACCATTATCCCTGATTGCCCTTTTGATAATATTGCGATAATTATTAATTTTTCCTGCAATAAATATTCGACTAATCTCTAGTGAAAAATTTGAATCTTCACTAAGTTCATATTGCTTCTTTCTAAGAATAACATTCCCTTTTGTTGGTCCTTGTACTCTTGATAGAAAACGTCCAGAAGGCGACAAAAAAGAAATAGAAACATTATTTTGAGAACATAGTTGCATCAACCCGGGGCTCACTCCCATATATCCAAATGTCACAATCTCTTCTAAATTGATAATTGGTACCCGTAATTGTTCGATATTATCTATGGAAACCACAACATTCATCCCATCTTTATGAAGATAAGCATTACTATTGGTAACATATAGTGTATTAAGCATCTTCCTCATATAAAATAAATTTAAGATGATCTGATATATTTTTGGGTACTTTTGGTAAACATAGATTAATCAACGAACAATTACGACAGTGCCCCTGATATGATACAGTTGGCAAAAGCCCACTGGTATACATATGGTGCATTTCATCAGCATAATATTGTACATGCTCTCGAAGTTCGTTTGTAATAAGTACTTTTTCTCTTCTTCTTATCTCCCAATAAAACAAAGCAGCTTCTTCAATTGAAATATTGTACATCTCTTCCAAGCACATTACTTGAGCCACTAATTGTATGATATCGCATTCATCAGATTTTGCATGGCCTCTCTTATATTCAACTGGATATGGGATATATCTTCCAGGATAATGAGAGTGAGAAATAGTATTGTCACTACAAGGCGTTGGAATTAGTTCTATTGCATCACAAATGCCATATAGACCTAATGAGAAGGAAGAAATATGCATTGAACGAATGGTAATCACGCCATTATTTAATTGCCTATAATCTGGACAATCAACATTCTTATGAAGTATTTTACCTTCTGCGGTAAGCGCATTGTCATTCCAAACTTGCTCTATATGAATAAATGTCCATTGTCTGGGACAAAACACAAAGTGCTGAATCCCAGACAACATGAGCATATCATCATCAGTGTATCTCATTTCAGCATTTCTGAATAATATTACCTGTTCTATGCAGCATCAAAGAACAGCTGAGTTAACGGATTATCAAAATGATAATTGTTACATAATACAATTGATATTATTCTTAGTTTTTACTCGTCTGAACTTAGATTAAATCTTCTATAGTCACACCTTGTGGTAGATTTTGCTTATCAATAGTAACTATGTAGTCTGAGAAAGAGCGAGCCACACTATATTGATTAACCTTAGAAATATGGACTCGGTCAAATAAATCTGATGCAGATGCACAACCTATTTCTGAATCATGTTTAAATAGAATGAGTTTTCTAGCACTCATCAATCCGCGAGCTGCAGAATGATCTTGATCAAACATATTTTGAAGTGCTTCCCAAAAGATATTTAGATCTTCCTCTGAGAAACCAGTCTGTTTGGCAAGATTAGCAGAGACAAAACCATGGCAACAATATAAACCATAATGGATAGTTGATTTTCGACCCATGGTATGATTCTCCCCTTTCATGTTTTCAGCTTCTTTCTCAGTAGCTACAGCAACTCGAGTAATCGAATGTTCTTGAGTAATGACTGGATCAATTGATCGTGCAAAAGTCAACTGAATTGG
>JAAZCF010000120.1 GCA_012513425.1 Bacteroidales bacterium | reverse complement strand
TTTAATTTTTGCTATGCTTTTGGCAGGAATGGGGTTTGGTGTGATTGACACTGACACAGCAGGATCGGTTACTGCAACAACCTGTACAGGCTTATTACTCATATTTGCAATATCTGATTCTTCTACTTTTCTCTTTCCCTGAGCAATATATCCAATTGAAATTTCTTCAGCGCGAATACCTATTATTCCAATCTTTCTAGTAAACAGCTCTTCTATTGACATCTGGCGCTCATGAACCTGACCCTTGATACGAAGTACTATTGGACGATTTATTCCGGACACATAGATAGTAATAGTCTTATTGAATGGATACGGACCTTGGTCGTTGGAATATGTCACTTCTATTGTTCCTTTCTTTCCTGGAGGAATTGGTTGTTTATCCCATATAGGAACTGTACAACCACAGCTTGAAATGGCATTATGAACAACAATTGGCTTTGAACTAATATTCGTGAAAACAAATTTGTATGTTTGAGGTCCTGATGAAGTTGTGAGGTCGCCGAAGTCGTACTCTTTAGTATCAAATGACAGCACTTTTTCCTCAGGTTGAGCATCGCTGTTATTTTGAGCAAAAGCAGCTACAGCACTTCCCAAAGCCATAATTATTACCAAAAACAAATACTTTTTCATCGTTATAATATTTTGAACAAAGATACTACTTAATTAAAAAATATCTATATTTGTGCCACAAATACTTTTTTAATACTTAATCACAATGGCTTATAAAATTTCAGAAGATTGCGCTGCTTGTGGTACTTGCATCGATGAATGTGCAGTTGGCGCTATTTCAGCTGGTGACATTTACAAAATTGACCCAGAATTGTGCGTAGAGTGTGGTGCTTGCGCTGATGCTTGCCCAATGGGTGCTATTTCTAAAGATTAATTTACTTTATTTATTTTTTTAGAAAAAACAGAAGGCGACCTATATAGGTTGCCTTCGTTGTTATTTTAGCAGAAACAAAGCCCGAAGAAAGATCAATGCTGTTATCGGACAATTATTTTCTGGAATCACTCTACTTCTTTTTCCTTAATCAACGCAGATCCAGACTTTAACATACGCTCTTTTGCATAATCCAAAGTCACAGTAAATGTCTTCTTAGTGCTAGTTGGAGCATCATACATCGCATCCAACATGATAATTTCACAAATTGAACGAAGTCCGCGTGCGCCAAGCTGAAATTCAACTGCAGTGTCTACAATATAATCCAACACATCAGGCTTTATTGTAAGTTTAATATTGTCTAACTTAAATAACTCTGTATATTGCTTGATGAGCGAATTTTTAGGCTCTGTCAAGATTGCTCGGAGAGATTCCCTGTCTAAAGGGTTTAAATGTGTCAACACAGGTAAACGACCAATTATTTCTGGGATAAGTCCATATGAGCGCAAATCCTGAGGAGCCACATATTGGATAAGGTTATCTCTGTCAATGTTGCTTCGGATAGAACCTGTGTCAAAGCCTATCACTTGAGTATTCAAACGATTGGCGATATTTCTCTCAATTCCTTCAAAGGCACCACCACAAATAAATAAAATATTGTTAGTATCTACAGCTATCATTTGCTGTTCAGGATGTTTTCTTCCTCCTTGAGGAGGTACATTTACTATGCTTCCCTCAATAATCTTGAGCAAAGCTTGTTGCACCCCCTCTCCAGACACATCTCTAGTTATTGAAGGATTGTCACTCTTGCGAGCTATTTTATCAATTTCGTCAATAAAGACTATACCTTTTTCTGCCTTGCTGACATTATAATCTGCGTCTTGCAAAAGTCTGGTAAGGATACTTTCAACATCCTCTCCCACATATCCTGCTTCTGTCAGAATTGTAGCATCAACCAATGCAAAAGGCACATTCAAAAGCTTGGCAATAGTCTTGGCAAGTAAGGTTTTACCGGTACCTGTAGGGCCGATCATCAAAATATTAGACTTTTCAATAAGTTCTCCGCTGCCTACATTTTCAATTCTTTTGTAATGATTATATACTGCAACAGAGAGTGTCTTTTTTGCGTTTTCTTGGCCAATCACATATTGACTGAGAAAGTCATAAATTTCGTGAGGCTTTTTAAGAAAAAAGTCACCTTCGACTTTACCTAAAGTCTTGATGGAACTCTGAGGATGAAGAACCTCTTTTGCTTGGGCGTATGCCATCTCTACACAATCTGAACAAATGCAAGCCGATTCAGCTAACATCATTAGCGGCACTTCATTTTCTGCTCTGCCACAGAAGGAGCAACGATTAATATCTTTTTTTTTAGCCATTCTTCTTCGCTTTAGTGACAATCTGATCAATCATTCCATAAGAAAGAGCTTCTTGAGCAGTCATCCAATAATCACGATCTGCATCTTTTATAATATCTTCAATGGTTTTTCCGGAATGATCACTTATAATTTGATATAGTTCTGTTTTAAGTTTGCCAATTTCTCTTGCTGTAATCTCAATGTCAGAAGCCTGGCCCTCAGCTCCACCTAATGGTTGATGAATCATTACTCTAGAATGAGGAAGAGCTGATCGTTTGCCTGCAGTTCCTGCGGTTAATAGCACTGCTGCCATAGACGCGGCCATACCTGTGCAGATTGTGTGGACATCAGAGTTGATGGTCTGTATAGTGTCGTAAATTCCCAATCCATCATACACAGAGCCTCCCGGAGAGTTGATATACAAAGAGATGTCTGAATCATATCCGTTACTGTCCAAAAAGAGTAACTGAGCTTGAATAATATTGGCAACCTCATCATTAATTGGACATCCCAAAAAGATGATACGATCCATCATCAAGCGAGAAAAAACATCCATTTGCGCCACATTAAGCTGACGTTCTTCGATGATCATAGGGCTAATATAGCTGGAGTACACGGAGTTAACTCTGTGAAGAGCCAATGAACTGATGCCACGGTCTTTCACCGCAAATTTTTCAAATTCTGATGTTGCCATGATAGATAATTATTTTTGTTGATTCATTTGACGAATCTTTTCGATAGTGGTCTTTTTCTTGTCAAAAGAAACAATGCCTTTGATGTAGTTTACAACCAAGTTATTTTCTGCTTTTTCATAGATACGGCGAACTTGCTCTTTATCCTCAAGAATGCGTTTGGCAAAGCTTGTAAGTTGCTCGTCAGGAACATTATTCATACCATACATAGCGAATTGATATGCAGCAAATTCTTTTGCATCTCTCTCAATATCTTCTTTAGTTACTTGAAGATCATGAGTTTTCAAAAGATGAGAGCAAATCATCTGCCAACAGAAGTCTTTAGCAAAACCTTCAAATTCTTTTTCAATATCCTCTGCAGTGAATTTACCTTCATTAGCAGCAAGCAACCATCTCTTTAAGAATGCTTCAGGAAGAGAGATATTTGCTTTGTTGATAAGATATTCACGAGCATCAACTGAGAATCTGTAGTCACTTTCTGTCACATATTCTTTTTTCAGCAATTCTTTGACTCTTGCATCAAACTCTTTATCATCTTTCACTTGACCTTCGCCAAACATCTTGTCAAAAGTCTCAACAGTAGGTTGAGCTGCAACAAAAGTCTTGACTTCTTTGATAGTCATTTTCCAAACAGGCTCCATTGCAGCAAGCTCTTCTTTTGAGCTGTGAAGCATTGCAGCGCGATCAGTCTCATTAACGAAAACTTCATTGATATTCACGTCAAGTGTATCATCTTTCTTAAGGCCGATAAACATAGATTTGGCCGCCTCATCCACACTGCGGAGAGATACATATGCATCTTTGACTATAGTTTCGCCTTGTGCAAAATCAGCAATCATAAAGTCATCCTCACCAATAGCTTCTCCACTTTCCATGCTTCCATATTGGCGAAGCATACTATCTTTATAGTCAGCAAGAGCTTTTGCACTGACAGTAATATCGTAATAAGTTATAACATCTTCTGCTGTTACATCAACAGAAATATCATGAGCTAGACCAAGGTCAAAATCAAAAGTAAAAGACTCACCATTTTCCCAATCGTTTTTATCTTCTTTTTCGCTTGGAAGAGGTTCACCAAGAACATTCAGTTTATTATCTTCAATATATTTATTGAGCTGGGATGAAACAATATTGTTGATGGTTTCGCCAAGAGCTTGGCCGCCATACATTTTTTCAATAAGGCTCATTGGAGCCATGCCTTTACGGAAGCCTTTTAAGTCAGCTTTGTGGCGAAAATCGTTTAGGCGTTTTTTTTGCACATCAGCATAATCGGCTTTATCAAGTTGGATAGAAACTGTTAAGTTAAGGTCGTCGTGTTTTGTTTGATTAACTTGCATATCTTTATAAATTGTGATTTTTAGAAAACAAAGGGCTGCAAAAATAGTAAAAAATTGGCTACCTTTGTAAAATATGGCTAAAAATATTCAATTATCTATGAAACAATATGTTGATATAAATAAAGATAGGTTCTTTAACGAGCTATTTTCCATACTTGAAATTCCCTCAATAAGCAGCGATGAGACACACTGCCCTGACATGCACAAGTGTGCCGATGCTCTTGCAAAACTGCTGCTGAAAGCCGGATCAGACTCGGCTCTAGTGATGAATACTGATGGCCATCCTGTGGTATTCGGTCAGAAAACATGCAATCCTGAGTGGAAGACCGTTTTGATTTATGGCCATTATGATGTGCAGCCGGTTGATCCAATTGAGCTTTGGGACTCAGATCCTTTCAAGCCTGAAATTAGAGACGGAGCCATTTATGCTAGAGGAGCCAATGATGACAAGGGTCAAACTTTCATGCATATTAAAGCCTTTGAATATTTGGTTCGCAGCGGCAAACTTCATCACAACATTAAGTTTATTTTTGAAGGCGAAGAAGAAATAGGATCTCCATCTTTGGCAAAATGGGTTCAAGACCATAAAGAACTGCTGTCCTGCGATATTATTTTAGTCTCTGACACAACTATGATTGGAGAAAATGTTCCTTCCATCAACTGCGGCATGAGGGGTCTGGCATATTTGGAGGTAACAGTCAAAGGCCCTGACAAAGACTTGCATTCCGGTCATTATGGTGGAGCTGTCGCTAATCCGATCAATGTTCTTTGCAGCATGATTGATTCGCTGATTGACAATGATGGCCACATTA
>JAAZCF010000119.1 GCA_012513425.1 Bacteroidales bacterium | reverse complement strand
TTGTAAAGTCACTAACTTGGCGTTCAAAGCAAAGTGTTACCCCTGCTATTAAAGAACATATGTTTGGAGCATTAAGAACGGGCGGATTGTGGCAGACTGTTTTTGAAAGCCTATTCCAACTATCTATAGTTCCAAGTCATTATCTTAACGCAGAAAGTTGGTTCAAAGATTTTCAATGGAGACAAGACTCTCCATCAAGAGATACCTACCTTTCTGTCGCCTTATCAGAGTCATATAATAAAAAAGGTGCAATTTGGTTTCTAATTGAAGCTTTGGAAAAAATAGAAGTAACCAATTTGCCCGAAGAAAGTTATAAATTAGCATCCTCGGTTTTACTTTGGTGTTGTTCAGCTACAGATCGTCGAGTCAGAGATCAAGCAACAAGATGCCTTGGCTCGCTTTTTAAACAATACCCTGCGATATGCCTGCATGCAGTAAACACGTTTACTGGGTGTGACGACGACTACATACTTGAAAGCTTGATTCTGGCTATGTATACGTCCTGCTTGCTTTCACCTGAGTCAGTTGAGAACTTCGTACAGCCATTAAATAGATATATTAGTGCAAATAGCAGTTCAAATAACATTTTAATTCGCGAGCATTCCCAGCTATTGAGACAGGAGCTTGTAAAACTAGGGATTGAAGAAGACAGAATATCAAATCAATATGTAACTCCTTCTCTACCATCAACATGGCCTATTCTAAGCGATGTGCAGACCTTGCTTACACTAGAAAATTTGCCCTCAAACATGCGCCTATGGGGTGATCAATTAGGTCCTGACTTTTGGCGCTATGTAGTTGAACCAAGAATTAGAGCCTTCGACTTAGAATCACAGAACATAACTCTTGAGAATATTGCCTGCTGGATTATGAGAGAAGCCGAATATATCGGCTATCCCGGATATAATAATGGAGCCCTCAAGCATGACTTGGCAACTCTTCATAAATATGGAAGAGGAAGAGCAAAGCCCGGCTATGCAGAAACCATCGGCAAGAAATGTTATTGGGTTGCTTTTCACCGATTGATAGGTCTGTTAGCTGCCAATGTAGCACCGGTCCAATCTAGTTGGGAGCCACAATTAATCTCTGATAGATTCTGGTCGTTAGAACTTAGAAAAGTTGATATATCAGACATAAGAGATTTGTCATCAACGCAAAATTACCCTCTTAGAAACCTAATAATACAAGAGCTTGAGCTGCCAGAAAGTAATGTGGACTATTGGTTGCAGACTGATGATTATTTCGTTGCAAGCAACGTACTTGTCTTGAATGACGAGAGCAGTACTACTTGGATTAACTTGAGTTTTTATTCAGAGGTTCACGCTAAACGAGATGAGGACGACGTCTCGTTCAACGCTGAAAGCTTCCTTGGTATATCTAGTTATAACGGCTATTTTGTTGACCCTAGCAACACTGAGGCATTCGAACTCCACAATCATAGTAATAACCACTGCTACCGTGTCTACTTGGCGGAGTACCCTAGAAGCCCAGCTTTCAAGCAATGTATTGCTGAACAAGATACGACTATTTCAGATGACCAGAGAATATTCTCTAGCATTCAACTATTGAGAGGTGGGGAGTGGCAGTACGATTACTCAAGCAATGTTGAACAAAGCTCTATTAATATGCCTTGTCCTGATTTAATTGAGAAGATGAACCTTAGCTGGGATCAAGACAGTGGATGGCTCGATGAAAACCAAGACTTAGCTGCGTTTAGTCATAACATTGATAGAAATTCTTCTTTGTTTATTAGGAAAGATACCTTAGATAGTTACCTATCTAAGTTTGGTAAATCTTTGGTATTTTCGCGTTTTGGTAGAAAACAGATCAGCCAAGGTTTTGCCAACAATGCAAAATTAATGGAAGTCACTAGTAGGTACGTTTACATACCGAGCGATTGCTCTTTAAAACGCATTAGTGAAGAAACCGAATACTTGGGCTTTGAGCCCTGCGAAGAACCGGAGTAAAATTTCTAGAAAATAGCTTAAATCCGTACTCTTTTCAGGAAAAATGGTTACAAAAACTAATTTTTCTGGAAAGAGCTTGAATGCCACACTACAAAAGGCTTTGCAGAAAAATTCCAGACTCT
This sequence comes from Bacteroidales bacterium, assembly GCA_012513425.1. Classification (GTDB taxonomy): domain Bacteria; phylum Bacteroidota; class Bacteroidia; order Bacteroidales; family UBA932; genus Equibacterium. The sequence goes on along the minus strand of JAAZCF010000119.1, from coordinate 601 downwards.
GGATGTGGCAGTATCAAACGAAAAAAAATTATAAAGAAATATGGAACATTTGTTCCATACTTGTTGTGATTCTCGGAACGGTTGTTCCAAGAACGGGTCGCAATATGAAAATACGTCGAGTTTATCTAAGTGATAATAAGCTGCCTGTATTACAGGCTCAGTTATGCAAGTGTGTGGTGGGGTAATCCTCCCATAAATAACCGAAGTTAAAAGTAGAGGTTAAGCAGCCATTAGAGGAGGCCTTCCTTTGTTGGCTTGGTGTAGTCTTTCATGATTGTAATGCCACAGCCAATTTGTTGCATAATCTTGTACTTCATCCAAAGTATCAAATTAAATATATGGCTCAACAGGCAAAAGTTAGTCCTCTGAGAATCAGCTTTCATATTGCATCGGCTTTGTTGCATAAATATGTAAGCATCTGATTTAAATAAATTTAATTTTGGATCAAAAAATAATCAAAACCTTTAAAATCATATAGTTATGAAATCTTTGTGCAACAAAGCCGTATCAAGCCGAAGAACAACACTGCAATTTTGTTTTAAAGCTTGAGGCAACTGAGCTATTGGCAGATCCAGAACAGTTACAACAAGCTCTGTATAAT
>JAAZCF010000118.1 GCA_012513425.1 Bacteroidales bacterium | reverse complement strand
CTTCTCCCATAGAGGCAAGAGTAAGAGCGATAATAACGCCGTTCTTGATAAGAGACTGTCCAGGAGAAAGATCGACAAACTCTCCGAAACAATGACAACTGTCTCTATTACCAGAAAGCATCAATACCATAAGAAAAACGGAAAAACCTCCTAATACCGATAGTGCAGAAATAGCGGAAGCTTTGGGATGAGTGTTGAGCATGAGCCACAGCCCTAAAATGAGCTCCATGCAAATGACCAACCTGGCAAAAATGAAAGATGCTCCGAGCGAAAACAACTCAAAGCTGAATATATATAATTCAAAACTGTCTGCGCCAACCAATTTGGCTGCCGCCGATAATATAAATGATAAAGCGAGGATTTCCCTCAGAATGATTTTTAGAGTTCGATGACGCATCTATATTCGGTTGTTTGGCCAAGGACAGAATCACTGTAGTTATAATCGCTACAAGGTCTGCTGTCTTCATTATCGAATATTTTGCCTAAAATTTCTTCTCCATTCACCACGGCTTTACAATAACATGATTTACTGCAGCTTGATAATGTGAAAATGCCTGTAACAATAACGAGTGCTGTAATTATTTTCTTCATTTTATTAGGATTAGTAATTCGCAGAGAGGTATTATTTTTTTTTATTTCAGAAGATTGGGCCTTAGTTGCTTTGTTCTCTCAAGAGATTGCTCATCTTGCCAAGCCTTGATTAATTGAGGGTTGCCGCTGAGCAGCACATCAGGAACTTTCCAGCCATTGAAATCTGCAGGGCGTGTGTAAATTGGAGGTGAGAGCAGCTCATCTTGAAAAGAATCACTGAGGGCAGAAGTTTCATCAGATATGGCTCCTGGAATGAGGCGCACTAACGCATCGGTGATGATAGCAGCAGGTAATTCTCCACCGCTGAGCACATAGTCTCCAACAGATATTTCTCTGGTTATGAGATTCTCTCTAATTCGCTGATCGATGCCTTTGTAATGGCCGCAGAGAATGATTATGTTTTCCAAGCAACTGAGCTGGTTGGAAATGTTTTGATTGAGAATTTCTCCATCAGGAGAAGTATATATTATTTCATCATAATTTCTTTCGCTTTTCAACTTCTCGATAAGGTTGAAAATAGGCTCAACCATCATTATCATGCCCGCATCTCCACCATATGAATAGTCGTCAATTTGCTTGTAACGTCCTATGCCATAGTCGTGTATGTTGTGGACATAAATTTCAACTAAACCCTTGTCTCTGGCTCGTTTTACTATAGAGAAATTCAGAGGGCTTTCCAATAAGTCAGGTACAGCAGATAATATATCAATTCTCATATCGTGCGAAAGTAGGCATAAAAACCGAAAAAATGTTATATTTGCAAGTTATAATATTTATACCAAATACAAATGAGTGAAGAACTAAAACCAATTGCTGCTGAGAATGAACAATTTGAGGAGCAATCAGCTAACCTTAGCGAAAGTCCCGCTACTGAAGAAGTGCAGAGCGAGAATTACAATGAAGAAGAAGCCATTGACTTTTCTAACAAAGGCCTAAAAGACTTGGTAGACATGCTCCAAGATTTACTAGATAAAGCTGATGTACAGCAGCTTTACAAGTATGCAGAGAGCATTAAAGCTGCTTTCTACCGGACCTTGAAAAAAGAAAAAATTGCCGCTGGCTTACAGGAGAATGAAACAGTTACAGCAAAGCTTGCAGAAGCTGCTGCCGAGTCTGAGGATGCTCCAAAAGCTGAGGAAGAAATAGTGTCCGTTAACCCATTTGCAGAAGTTGAGAGAGGTTTCAAAGAACTTTTCGGCAAGTATAAAGTCATCAGAACCCAATATGTTCAAGATTTGAATCAAAAGAAAGAAGAGAATCTTGCAGTGAAAACAGAAGTCATTGAGGAGTTGAAAGCATTAGTGGAAAACCCTGGCGATATCAATAAAGCATATCCTACTTTCAGAGAGCTTCAAGCTAAGTGGCGTAGTGCCGGAGCTGTTCCACAGGCCAATTCAAAAGACATATATAGTTCATATAACCACTATGTTGAATCCTTTTATGACTTTGTGAAGATAAATCGTGAGCTCCGTGAGCTTGACCTTAAAAAGAATCTCGAAGCAAAAGAGAACCTTTGCCAGAGGGCTGAAGCTCTTGCCGACAGTAAGAGTCCTGTAAATTCCTTCCGCGAGTTGCAGAAGCTCCATGAAGAATGGAAAGAGTATGGTCCTGTAGATAGAGAGTTCCGTGAGTCTATTTGGGAAAGATTCAGAGCAGCAACAGCTGTTGTTAATAAAAAGCACCAAGAATTCTTTGAGAGTCAAAAAGGTGCCCAGCAGCAGAACTTGGCTGCCAAAGTAGCACTTTGTGAAAAAATCGAAGCTATATTGGAGGAAATCAATGCCAATGCTAACAGCAAATTGAATGATATCTTTGCTAAGGTTGAAAGTATTAAACAAGAGTGGAAGACTATCGGCTTTGCATCAAAGAAAGATAACGCCAAGATATATGATCGTTTCCGCGAGACTTGCAATAAGATCAATGCCATTAAAAAAGAATACTACAGCGAATATAAGTCTCAGATTCGCGACAATAAAGCCAAGAAAGTGTCTCTATGCGAACAAGCAGAAGCTCTTGCCGAGAGCACAGATTGGAAAAAGACTTCAGACATTCTCATTGGCCTTCAGAAACAATGGAAAGAAAGCGGAGTTATTCCTCACAAACAATCAGAGCTTCTTTGGAAGCGCTTCCGCTCTGCCTGCGATACATTCTTTGAAAAAAAGAACCAATATTTCTCTGAGAAAGACAGACAGTTCGATGAGAATCTTATTGCCAAGAATGCTCTATTAGAGGAAATTACAGATTATGAGTCACAAAGTGAAGCTTTGGACAAAGCTGCAGCTCATGATTTCCAAGAGAAATGGGATGCTATCGGCTTTGTGCCAATGAAAGATAAAGTGAAAGTGATGAATGCCTATGCTAAGGCTATGAATGACAAATTCGGCATCACAATAGACCTTGACCAAGCTCTTCGTTCCAGAAGACGCAAATTCGAGCCACGTGGCAAATTTGGTCAGAAAGTGCTTTCAGAAAAAGATCGTCTTATTCAGAAGTTTATTAAGATGGAGCAAGATATTGCTACTTGGGAGAACAATATGGGCTTCTTTGCTGCCAGCAAAAATGCAGAACAGCTTTTGTCAGAGCTTACAGGTAAGATAGAAGTGGCTAAGCAAGAGCTTGCAGATCTTGAGGAAAAAATCAAATCTTTTGACAAAGGAGAAAACGAGCAGGAGTAATGAGTAATGAATAAACAAACAGTTACCGGTTTTGCCCTCATAGGCATAATTCTGCTTGTATTTAGTTGGTACAACACAAAGCAATTTGAGAAACAACAAGAAGCTCAAAGACGTGTGCAGGATTCTATAGCCAAAGTTGAGGCTTTGAAGGCTATAGAAAGCGCTGTTGCGGATGCAGATGCTGATGACATTGAGAGGATGCTTGCAAGCGACAGCTCAGCTGTAGCTCAGTCTGACATTGCTCCATTATATAAAAGTGACTTTCTAAATTATGCAGCCTCTGATTCTTTGGAAGAGCAGTTGGTTTATTTGGAAAATGACAAAATTAAGGTTGCTTTGTCGACCAAAGGTGCTCAATTGGCAGAGGTCTTAGTCAAAGATTATTATAAGTATGACAGCACTGCTCTCTATTTGATAGATAATCGTCGCAACAGTGTGTTCGATATCGAGATGGATGCAGGGCAGTACATCAATACCACAGATTTTAATTACGAGATTACCAGTGCTACTTCTCAAAGCGTGGCTATGCGCCTCTATTTTGATGAAGATTCTTATGTAGAGCAACTTTTCACACTTTCCACTGACAGCTATATGGTGGATATGAATATCCATTTTGTCGGCATGGATGAGTATATTCCTCGTTCTTCATCTTCATTCAAGATGTCATGGGCTATGGATATGCCTCGTTTGGAAAGGGGATATGACAATGAAAAGAACTACTCAAGCGTGGCTTTTCACTATGCCAACAATGAGAATATCAAAGAAATCTCAATGAGAAAAGACGGAGGCAACGAGTCTTTGGTCGGCCTTACTCATTGGGTGGCTTTTAAACAGCAATTCTTCTCTGCCATCTTGGTTGCTCCTGAGTTTTTTGCTTCCGGAGATGTCTCTGGCAAAATGTATGCTGACAACAATGCTAACAACTATTTAATGAATGATGTGGCTGTTGTTAATGTGGAATATGGCGACAAATCAGCTGATTTTAGCAAGGACTTCCAGTTCTATTTCATGCCAAACCACTATCCATTGCTCAAGAGCTTTGATTTGAAATTTGACAAGTTGTTGCCTTTGGGCGGCTGGTTGGTTGGCTCTATTACTAAATTCATCATTATTCCTGTATTCAACTGGCTTCACCAGTTTGTAAATAGCTTTGGTCTCATCATTTTGCTTTTGACCATAATGTTGAAGATTGTCATTTTCCCTCTTACTTACAAGTCTTATGCATCATCAGCAAAGATGAGAGTATTGAAGCCTGAAGTTGACAAAATCAATGCTCGCTATCCAAAAGAAAATGAGGCTATGAAGCGTCAACAGGCAACTATGGATCTTTATAAAAAAGCTGGTGTCAGCACCCTTGGAGGCTGTCTTCCTTTGCTTATCCAAATGCCTTTGCTCTATGCGATGTTTAGATTCTTCCCTTCATCATTTGAGCTTCGTCAGCAAAGTTTCTTGTGGGCTACTGACCTTAGTGCGTATGACTCAATCTTGGACTTTGGCTTCAAGATTCCTCTATATGGTGATCACATTTCATTGTTCTCTTTGTTGATGGGTATTTCAATGTGGCTCTATTCTAAGATGACTTTCGACAGCAATGCAGCCACTTCACAGCAAATGCCTGGTATGAAGTTTATGTCAGTGTGGTTTATGCCTATTTTCATGGTTGTCATTTGTAATAATTTCTCAGCCGGTTTGAGTTACTATTATCTACTCGCAAACATCTTCACCATTGCTCAGAACATTGCTATCCGCAAATGGTTTGTTAATGAAGAGAAATTATATGACCAACTTAAGAAAAAAGCTGAAAGCAGTACCGCTTCTAAAAAGAGCAAATTTCAGCAAAGACTTGAAGAGGCATATAAGATTCAGCAACAGCAACAAAAAAATACTCGCAAGTAATGATAAGTAAAAATCTACTTTCGATAAAAAGCCAACTGCCATCAGATGTGACTCTGGTGGCAGTTTCCAAATTTAAGCCAATGGAGCTTATTATGGAGGCCTATAATGCAGGGCAGAGAGTATTTGGAGAGAACCGCCCTCTGGAGCTTGAGCAAAAGGCCAAGGCTCTGCCAAGCGACATTCAGTGGCAATTTATAGGCCATCTTCAGACTAACAAAATCAAAAATGTGCTGCCTTACGCATCGCTGGTGCAGTCTGTAGACAGTTTGCATCTGTTGGAGGCTATTGACAGCTATGCAGCCAAGATAGGGAAGATGCAGTCAGTGCTGCTGGAGCTATATGTGGCCGAAGAAGAAAGTAAACAAGGTTTCACAGATGAAGAGCTGCTAGACCTTGCCTCGAATATGAGTAACTATCCAAATGTAGATCTTCGCGGCCTCATG
>JAAZCF010000117.1 GCA_012513425.1 Bacteroidales bacterium | reverse complement strand
CATTGAGAGAAACTGGAGCCCAATCTGCCATTGGCACATTATTGAAGCCACCCATAGCTTGACCGCTAAAACCTCCACGAGGAGCCTGTACAAGGTGGTTTTCATTGCCACTTTGGTCATAGAGAATTGTGAACCAACAATATGTATCAGCGCAGAACTCATCTTGAGCTGCAGCATCAGCATATCCACCACCATCTGTGGCATTTGGCTGAACTACCCCAATATCGAGGGTTTTGCCGTCACTTTGACGTTGAATTTGATACAACGGACCATTGTATCCGGCATATAATGCGCGAGTAGAACTGTGAGCCGCAGCACATGGAGTGCCACCCTCTGCATAGACATCGCAAGGTCCAGTAGGACGAGCCTGCTTTTGGCCATTTTCGACCATTGCAACAGCAGAGCATACCAATGCAGGCACAGCTACAGCTACAGCAACGATTGCAATAATTGATTTTTTCTTCATATGGAAAATATTAAGTTTGTATATAAGTATCAGAAAAGCCTATCAGAGCATACAAAATTAGCAATTAAATCTATACATTTGTCTCTCATAACTATAATATTTGTTTCATGAAAAAATCTTTTTTGTTTCTTTTTTGTCTTATTACAATTCTTTCATCGTGCAGTCGCAAATTTGAACCACTTAGCAAAGGTGGTTTTGAGACACGATCCTATCGCAACGTCTTTTTGGAAATGGGCTACAGCCAAGCAGAAATCGAAGCCAAGTTGGATTCTGTTTTTTATGATGTATTCGAAGGTCCCGACAAAGTTTACTTTGAAGTTGGAGACGATATGGGATATATGAGTGATATCAAAAACCACGATGCTCGTTCTGAAGGAATGTCTTATGGTATGATGATAGCTGTTCAACTTGACAAAAAAGACATTTTTGACCGTCTGTGGCGCTGGAGTAAAACTTATATGCAACACCAAGATGGCCCTTACAAAGGCTATTTCCGCTGGAGCATGAACTACGACGGCACACCTCGTGCAAATAACCCTGCCTCTGATGGTGAGCTATACTATGTAACTTCTCTAATATTTGCTTCCAATCGTTGGGGCAATGACACCGGCATAGATTATCTTGCTGAAGCTCAGAATATCCTTAACTGCTCATGGGAAAAAGACGGCAGCGAAGGAACTTATCCTTTTATTGATAAAGAGCACAAACTCATCAACTTTGTTCCTGACAGATCAGGTTCACAATACACTGACCCTTCTTACCACCTTCCTGCTTTCTTTGAAGTATGGGCTCGTTGGGCAGATGATGGCCGTGCAGATTTCTACAAAGAGTGCGCACAAAAGAGCCGTGAATATCTCCACGCTTCTATCAATCCAGAAAATGGTTTGAACCCTGACTACAACAACTTTGACGGCAGCAGCTATGACCGCGGCAGACCTACAGCTTTCCGTTATGACTCTTGGCGCGTGCCTATGAACATCGCATTGGACTATAGTTGGGCTTGCGCTGACAAAGAGTGGCAAACAAACTATGCCAACACTGTTCAGGGATTTTTCTACAGCAAAGGCATTGATGATTTTGTAGACCAATACAACCTTGACGGCACAGAAGCCGATCATCCTTACAGCGGCAAACTTCGCCACTCAGTAGGTTTGGTATCTGCCTTGGCAGCTGCTACCCTCGCTTCTGACAATGAGAACAACAAAGAGTTTGTAGACCGCTTGTGGAATAGCAAAAATGTTCCATTTGAAGATGGTTATTTTGATGCATATTTCGACGGACTTCTTCGTCTATTTGCTTTTATGCACCTAAGCGGTAATTACCAAGTGATTTTCCCTGCTAATTAAAAAAGCTGGGGAGCTCCGACTGTTAAATAGAGAACAGCCCAAGCTACAAAGCGAAATGTCTTGCCAATGAGCATATATGCAGCGCTTTTAGCAAAATTTACCTTATAGAAGCCCAAAACAAGGGCAAATAGATCTCCTACAAAAGGAATCCAAGTTAATAAAGCCAAGGGCGGGCCCCATTTGTCCACCTTGGCTTTTTGCTTTACCATAGTTTCAATTTTCACTTTGAAGTGCTTTTCAATCCATTTCCAACTTCCTAAATGGCCGATACCATAGGTTGTGAGGCCTCCGAGCCAATTTCCGGCAGATGCCCAAGCCACAGTCAGCCATACATCACCGCCTGCCAGCAACATCCCGACCAGAAGGGCATCTGAGGCAAAAGGAACCACTGTGGCTGCTAAAAAACAGCCAATAAACACTCCAATATAACCCAATTCAAGAAGAAACTCCATTATTTGACCTTCTTGGTAATAAGTTTATTCTTTCTCATATGGAATTCTGCTTGACCTTTTTCTCCGGTAAAGGTATTGTAATAAGTGAGTTGAATGGGAAAAATAGCAGTAACCAAGCCGTCTACAGTTACTATTTCGTATTTTAAGGGCTTTCCATGACGCTTGGTTATTTTTTTAGGAGAATAGCCTCGAGTAATATCAAACTGCCATATATCATAAGCTCCACTTATGTAAACATACCTGGAATCAGCTCGCCACAAAGGTTTGCGGGAAGCAATAAAACCATCTTCTACATTTTCTGTCAGACTATAAGTAAAGTCAAGACGCATATCATGCATCATATATTCACCTGATGCATTATCGAAGTACACACAGTATAGCCCGTCAGGAGACATGTAGCAGGTCGCTTCATCTGCAACCAAACGTCCGCTCGGCAAAAGCAGAAATGCAAGAAAAAAGAATTTTAATATTTTTATCATGGCAATAAGAAATCCAGCAATGAAGAAATAATATGGTCTATTTGTTTCTGGCTTTTCAATGTTTCTATAGGAAAGCCCAAAGATACACAACTATAATCTTTTCCCTTGTAGGCTACTCCTGCAGATATTTTGCTATCAGCATAGCTGTAGATTGAAGCAGCATTTTTTCCTGCCGGAGCCAAGCCGTCTGCCGCTTCCACACAATAGACAAACTTGTTTGGTGTAGTATAAAAATCATAATAACTGTCTTTTTGCAGATCAAATTGGTTTGGAAGAGACTTAACAAGCCCGCTGGAAGTAGCATCGTAATTCAAATACGAAAATTTCAACACATCTTTGGCAAATTGTATCTCTTTGTCCAGCACATCCACTTTATACGCAGAGTCAGGAGTAAATTCATAGATGAAATGATGACTATCAGAGGCAATATTTGCTCCTGAAATCAGCAGATTCCCTCCTTGAGAAGTATAAGCTCTTAAAGCAGTCATCAGAGACTCGGGGAAAACTTCAAACCTCACTTGAGGATAACTCCCGGAAATGGTTCTAATTTGCTTGCCACATATAATATCCGCAACAGGATATTTATTCATGTCAATATTTGCAAGAGCCGATGATGACACAGAGCAGAAACTATAGCCGGCCTTCATGATTGCCGAGCCATGAATCAATGGATAGTCAAAGCTGTTGCCGGCAAAAATTTGACCCTCATATTCGAAAGACGAAGCCCCGAATCCAGGATTGTCATCATCCACCCATGGCATACTTCTGTCAAACTCTGTCATTTTTCCCACCATTGCTATCTCTCTATGATATGCCACTCCTGCATCCACCTCATCCATAAAACCGGCTCTGGTAGAGTCTGAAGTAAGGAATGACGCGCCTGCAGCCACTCTTGAAAAGTTATTTACAATTAGCAGAGTTGGAGCACCCTCACATTTGCTGATACCCACAGACAATATCTCACTCTCCATGCTTTCTCCACCATCGTTTACTGCAGTAATTTTGAAACTATATATTTTTCCAGGCTCAATTTGAATACTTATAGCATTGTTTTCTAAATATTTACCATTATCAAAGCCATCAATTCCATTGGTCGGCTCAGTAAGAACGTTCCCTACTGTGTTCGGGTCTCGCTCAAATGTATAGACGATATATCCTTTTGGAGCGGCGCTTGACTCAAGAGTATCTTGTCGTGGCTGCCAACTGAGCTTTGCAAAGTTTCCATCAAGCTCTGCCGCAAAGTCTTTCACAGGCAGAGGCTGCACTACATAGTCTTCGTTGTTGATATAAGCCAGATATTTCAAAATGCCTTTATAGACCGCCCTTGACACCACAAACTTGAAAGAAGGGTCATTGCCAAGCCTCATATCGGAAAAGCTCTGATGAGAAAGCAACTCCAACAGCATTGTAGGCACCTCAGGGGCTCGTGACTCATAGTATTCCCTGTCCCACAACTCTCTTCGGCTCCAATTCGGTTCAAAAGAAGCTTTGATATCGCTAACGACCTGACTCTGGACAATGTCGCAAAGCTCTCGAGCTATGATCCTGTTTCCCTTATACTTATACTGATTGGCTTTTTCAGAAATTTCTGTATAGATGGCCAGTGTCCCCACCGTTGAGTCTGCATAGGATTCACCCGCATCGGAATGAAAGCCCAAAGCCATATCCAAAGGCACATTATAGCCTTCTCTTCCTGGCAGACGTTTGGAAGAGCCTATCAATGCATTTACCCAATTAGCTCTGGAAGTAAAGTCATCTTTATAATCATTTTGATTTTTGAATTGAGAATAAACGCTGTCTGGCATGCCTGCAAACTGCAAATAATAGCGCGATCCTTCATAAAATCGAGGCATACCTGAAAGCTCAGGCTCAACTTCATAATCTCTTTTGATAGGTTCGCCGTTTTCATCTATTGTGGCAGGGTTTCGAGCCACATTACCCATGCCTGCGCCAAAACGCACAGCATCAGCCCCAACAGCTTTGCCTTCAGAGCCATAATTATTCAAATGAACTCCCTGCTCTTTCTTAGTTGGGTTAAAGCCGAAGCTCCCCAGATAAACCCAAGTTGAAGGGCTCATCTGCTGATTGACTTCAAACCGAGTGATGCCGCCATTATGGACTACTTCATATTGAGCTTTGTTGTAAGCATTTGAAAGCTTTGGATAACTCACATAGACAGCATATTCTCCGGCTTGAGGCACTTGTGCATACCAAAATGCGCTGGACAGATGCTCTATATCTTTAGTACAACTGACAGCCCTGGCAGTGCCCATCTCAAAAGGATTTTCGCCATAGAGAAGAACATCTTTATAAGAAAAACCTTTTCCGGGAGCATTTTGCCAACTGTGATGATTATTTTTTTCAGAATATAAATGATGATTGTGGCTGTCATTATCTACAATGAGCATATTGCGCTGCACATCTCTTTCCCTTGGCAACAACACTGTAGCCCCGGCATTTTCCAGCATAGGCACCAAAAAAGGCAGCACAAAGCTCTGAGTAAAGCTGTCTTCTACCACAGTAAAAAAGCGGCTTCTCTGCCATTCCCACCTTTCCATGGTTTGCTCATAATAGTAGCCATGGCTCTGCCAGAGAGCAATATTTCTTCCCTGCAGGCCTTTCAGCGGATGCCTGGCTTTCGATATATTTGTAACCAAGGGATAGCTGTCTCTCTTTCTAGCATGCTTCGACACATCAGGCTCACTGCTTTTTCCCACTTCAACTCTGCCATCAGAGTAGCTGTCTGCCTTAATAGCTTTGCTTATAAGCTTTTCAATCTTATTAGAATTGGAATAAATGGCAATATTATTGACGTAGCTTTTATATTTTGAGGGAAAATTGGCCTTGACAACAGAATATATGGAATCAATGTCAACTTTTCTTAGAGGCTGATCACTGATAAATTCATTGAAATGGACTTCTGCAGGGCCATTCTTTCTGATATAGAAATGCTCTATAAGTATGCTGTCTTCCCATGCTGTTCGTCTGCCGAAATAACTTGCTACTGAATCTGCGGTAGTTTGGAATATTTGCGAAATAGTCTGGGATTGTGCTTCAAATGGCAAAAATGATATCAAAAATAAGCTGAGATATAAGGCTTTTTTTATCATATATTTCGTTCCTGTTGCATTGTGCGGTAGTTGCTTTCTGCTTTGATT
>JAAZCF010000116.1 GCA_012513425.1 Bacteroidales bacterium | reverse complement strand
AGCTAAAACAATAAAATTAATGTTTTGCTCTTTCACATATTTCAGCATAGAGGCCTGTTGCTCTGCCTTATTGTTTTTAGTTATTTCAAATACCTTATAAGGAATGCCAAACATCTTGGCAACCGGCTCCAAATCGTGGTGATTGCTAATAATTAAAGGTATCTCAACATTCCATTCTCCGGCACTATATCTCGAAAGCAAGTCAAACAGGCAATGCGACAATTTTGTAACGAAAATTGCCATTCGTGCTTTTTCATTACTGAAATGCACAGAAAAGGTAATGTTATATTTCTTTGCATAAAGAGTATTGAAATACTCACCTATTCTTTCTTTGGGAATAATAAAGTCATCAATTGCCCATTCCAACCTCATATAAAATACATTTTCTATATGATCTACAAACTGAGCCAAATGCACGATATTTCCTCTGTTTTCGGTAATAAAATTCGTAATATCTGCAATGATTCCTTGTCGATCAGGGCAATGTAAAAGAAGTGTCGCTGTCATGATTTATAAATAAATGAGACTGCAAAAATAGAAAAACTATGCATATATAACAAGAAGCCAACCATAAAGCCCGTTAACTGCGTTGCGCTTTGTTATCGGGCTTTTAATCAGCTACTAAGTTTACGTGAGTGGCAGAAATTGTCCCTATTTTAAAATTGATGTTGCGAATGCTTTTAGTTCATCGCTTGGAGATGAGTACTCCACAGGGCGAACATACCAACGGACTGTCCAAGTAAGTTTTTCGCCAGGCTTAAGCATTGTATATCGCCCCTGGTTCTCTATTTCAATAAAAGTAACACCACCGCTCACGAAGATTTCCACTTGTTCTTGACCAGGGGCAGTTGCACCATATTCAACATCCTCAAACTGTTTTAAGAACATTAAACCATTATTTACATAAGCCACCCATCCTTCGGCATTTGCAAAAGACTTGCGGCTGCGAGCATTTTGTTCAAATGGAAACCAAACAGCACCGTTAGAAAATTGAAAAGGAACAGGCGCATTTTCGTTATTAAAACTTACTTTATCTTCAGGTGCATCAAAGAATAAAAGACCTGCTGCAGGAACACGTGTGATTTCCCATGGAGCAACAGCCTTATCAGCATTACCAGCATTCTCAATTGTGTAATTAATTACAAAGCAACCTGCTTGAGGATCAGTTGTAAACTCTTTGACAAAACGATATGGCCACTTCGAATCTAGACCACTGGTTAAAATTACTGAGTTTGCTGTCTGTGTAATGGTATATGAATTTGCATCATAAGTTTTGATTGGAGGCCAATTCCACTCAGATTGAGGACTAGGCCAAAAGGTTGTACCCCAATCGTTGTCATTGTTTCTAAATCCTTCTCCAGGAACATGTTGTGCTAGAACTTCCTGACCGTTATATTGGATTGACATGCCTTTACCGCCACGATTGGCATCAACTTTAAGTGTGGCACCTGCAACTTCCAATTGACAGATGTTGTTATCAAGCACTTTAATGCTCTGACCACTTGCACCAAAGGAAATCATCAGCGCAGCAGCCATAAAAACGAATAGTCTCTTCATTATGGTTTATTATTTTATTGATTTGACACAAAAATAAAGAAAAAATCGCTAACATCTGACTGAGCAATGGTTTGCTATTCTAATGCATTTTAGTTAAAATTGTAGGATAAAGCTTAACAATAATATACATGAAAAAACTTCTCTCTTTAATTGCAGCAGTGGCTTTGTGCCTTTCTGCCGCAGCGCAGAGCAGTGTGGCCACCATCAACTCTTATGGCCAAACTATTACCCTGCAAGCCTATTCACCAAGTACCATCAGGGTCATCAAACATCCCTCAGGCTCTTCTTTTAAAAACGAAAGCTTCGCTGTCATTGCAGAGCCACAAACTTGCAAAGTCTCTGTAAAAAATAATGCCAAAGAGCTCATTTACAGCACTAGCCTCGTTAAGGCAGTTGTAAATAAAGCAAATGGCACAGTGACATTTTATGATGCAAAAGGACGCAAAATGCTTGCTGAAAACGCAACAGCAGAAATCACTCCTGTAAGCTATGCCACAGATAATACTCTTCGCTCAAAGCAATCATGGATGCTTGATGCCAATGAGCCAATTTACGGTCTAGGCATCTCTCAAAATGGTAAATTGTCGCAGCGCGGTTCCAAATTTAACATGATTCAAGGCAATCAAGATGACTATGTGCCATTCTTCCAATCCGTAAAAGGCTATGGATTGTATTGGGACAACCCATCTCCTACCCAATTTGTCGATGATGAAACAGGCACTAGCTTTGATTCTCAAGTATCTGAAGGAGTTGACTACTATTTTATGTTGGGCTCGAGCGCCCAAGGTGTTGTGGCTTGCATGCGTTCTCTCACAGGCACAGTGCCAATGATTCCACTATGGGCTTATGGTTTTATGCAGAGTCGCGAACGTTACAAATCTTCAGCACAAGCTCTGGAAGTTCTTCATACCTATCGTGACAAGAATATCCCAATTGACGTCATCATCCAAGACTGGCAATATTGGGACAGTAACTATCTGTGGAATGCCATGGAATTTCTCAATCCGGAGTTTTCAAATGGCAAGGCATACATTAAAGAAATTCACGACAACAATGCCAAAATCATGATTTCTGTATGGCAATCATTTGGTCCTCAAACTCACCAATATAAAGAGCTGGACGCAATTGATGCTCTCTATAACATAGATACTTGGCCAGAAAGCGGTCTTAGCTCATGGCCACCAATAAGGAAATATCCTTCAGGCGTGCGAGTATACGATGCTTACAATCCACAAGCAAAAGACATTTATTGGAACCACCTTAGAGATGGCTTATATAACGCAGGCATAGACGGTTGGTGGATGGACTCTACTGAGCCGGACCATTTCAACTTCAAAGACTCTGACCTTGATTTGAAAACATATCTTGGTTCATTCCGCAAAGTGCGCAATGCCTATCCTTTGGAATGTGTTCGCGGTGTATATGAGCACCAAAGAGCCGAATTCGGCGAAAAAAGAGTAGTTGTTCTCACACGCTCAGGTTTTGCAGGACAACAACGCTATGGCTCCAATGTCTGGAGTGGCGACATCCAAAGTAACTGGGGAAGCCTCCGCGCCCAGATTCCTGCAGGCCTCAATTATTCAATGACCGGCAGTCCTCATTTCAATTCTGATATTGCAGGATTCTTCTGCAGCTCATATAATCAACGCCGAGGTACCGGCATTGCTCCTGAAAACACCCGTTTCAAAGAGCTAGCTGTACGCTGGTTCCAGTATGGAGTTTTCACTCCTATGATGCGTTCTCACGGTGCAGATGCTCCTCGCGAGATATATCTTTATGGAAAAGAGGGTGAGCCAGTGTATGACGCCTTGGTTGACGCTGTTCGCCTGCGCTATTCACTCCTTCCTTATATTTATTCTACTGCATGGTCTGTCACTAAAAACAATGACACCTTCCTTCGCGCCCTTGCCTTTGATTTTGCATCCGACAGCAATACTTGGGATATGAATGATGAATATATGTTCGGCAGTGCCTTTCTTGTAGCTCCTATTTTGGAAGCCCAATATACCACAGAAGAAATCGGATGGACCACAGACCCTGCTGACTTCACTGCAGAGCGTAGCACCGAGACTTATCTTCCTGCAGGTGCCAAATGGTATGACTTTTTCAGCGGGAAGCAGTTCAATGGCGGCCAGACCATCACTCAGAACACTACCATTGCCAGCACTCCTGTATTTGTAAAAGCCGGCAGCATTGTTCCTATTGGCCCTGATGTTCAATTCACGTCTGAAAAGCCTTGGGATTCTTTGGAAATCAGAGTTTATCCAGGGGCTAACGGAGCCTTCACTCTTTATGAAGATGCCTTCGACACTTATGCCTATGAAAATGGTGAATATACTGAAATAGAGATGCAGTGGAACGACCGCAGCCGCACTCTTACTATTGCAGACCGCAAAGGTTCTTACCCAGGAATGATTACCAACCGCACATTCAAAGTGGTAACCCCTGATGATAACAGCAAAACTGTAGAATACAACGGTGCAAAAGTAACCGTCAAACTCTAAGTATTCTTGTTTGCATACAAAAACCTCCCACACCATAATGTGAGAGGTTTTTTTATTTCAATGATAAATAATAATATCGGTGGGCTGGACATTTTGTAAGATAATATCGTTGTAATATATTGAAATACATTTATTTGCAAGGATTATTACTGATATGCTTAAAAAAAATGCTTTTTCTGTGGATTAACTATTGTGGTCCACAATGTCGTGAGAGTCCATACCCAATGGTATATATGTAACGATTGCGTTCGTCGTTTCGATGCCGGTATTCGACGTCAATAATAAGGGAGAGAAAGACAATTCTTCTAATTTTTGCCCATCTGTTTTAGTTTTTACTTTCTTTGTTTCTTTCAACTCAGAGTGTCTCTTGCTGTGTTCTCAGAATCGCGGTTTTATAAACCTTTTTGGAAACGGACTTATTGCCGTCCTTAAATTGTAATTCTGAACTGTACATCTGCAAATATTGGCGGTCGTAAATATGCTTGCAGCAACGTTGTGCCCCGCTTTCATGAGCGACTGCAAGCGAAAGAAGGGAGTCTGCAGGGGCACGGCGACTGACTTGTCCTGAAATGGGTTTACAGGAAAAATTAAATAAATGTAAACTAACAACAGGACAAAACATGTACACAAGAGAAGAAAAGCTGGCTATACTCCAGCGGTTTTATGAATCCGGACTGACAATCAACAAATTCGCTGAAGAAAACAGAATCGGTCATTGCACATTACCAAAATGGATGGCTATCTTTGCTGAAGAGAAAAAGAAAGGGACCTTTCTCTCAAATTCAGTCGCAAGGGTAGAATCCATGGAAAAGATCAAACAAGAAACAGAGTCTCTAAAAGTCGAGCAACTGCAGCTCGAAATAGAGAGACTAAATAAGGAGCTTGAATATGAAAAGCTCAAGTCCGTGGCATACAGTACATT
>JAAZCF010000115.1 GCA_012513425.1 Bacteroidales bacterium | reverse complement strand
TGTGTATCCTATGCCTATTGATGCCTTTGGCACTAACGATGTGCTGGTAGGTCGTCTTCGCAGGGATTTTTCAGAAGAAAATAGTTTGAATATGTGGATTGTTGCCGACAATCTTCGCGTAGGAGCGGCAACAAACGCAGTTAGAATAGCTTTATCACTCTTATGATAGTAATGAAATTCGGTGGCACATCCGTAGCGGATGCAGCTGCCATTACTCGAACAATATCAATAGTAGAAGGAAAATTGGCCCAAAAGCCGGTCATGGTGGTGTCGGCTTGCTCCAAAGTCACTGATTGCCTCTATAAGATAATATCTTTGATTGAAGAAAAAAAGGCCGAGGAAGCTACTCAAGTCCTCGAAGCTCTCAAAGCTCGCCATGTAGGCATAGTAACAGACCTTAACGAAAGCTTTGTTGAGGTTGGAGATAATGACGAAGAGATTACAGCCAAGATAGCTCAAATCTGTGAAGTTATCAATGACTATATCCTTGGAAAAGCTATGGAAGCTTGCGACAAAGCCCTTATCATTTCATCCGGAGAGTATCTTTCTTCAAGTATTATTGCCTATGCAATGAATATGCGTGGCATCAAAACCAATTGGGTGGATGCCCGTCGAATGGTTATCACAGATGACGATTACTTGCAGGCTGCTCCTTTGATGAATCAGCTTGGTGCAAAGGCCAAAAAAGTAGTGACTAGCTCTTATGAAGGCCACGAGGCCATTATTACCCAAGGATTTATTGGAGCTACAGAGAAAGGCTTACCTTCTCTGTTGGGCAGAGGTGGCTCAGACTATTCCGCTTCTTTGATTGGCATGGCCATAGATGCGGATCGTATTGAGATTTGGACTGATGTGGACGGTGTGCGAAGCGCAGATCCACGCATTGTGAAAAATACCAAAGGATTGCACAAGCTTTCTTATGAAGAAGCCACTGAAATGGCTCGTTTCGGTGCAAAAGTGTTGCATCCACTCACTCTTGAGCCGGCTCAACAGAAAAACATTCCTGTGTATGTGCTCAACAGCATGAATCCTACAAATGAAGGCACTGCCATTCTCTGCCGCTCCTGCGTATTTGATGGCATAAAGACACTTTCTTATAAAGAAAATATCAGAGTCATAAATATTTACTCCATGAAAATGATCAATACAGTCGGCTTTATGGAGAAGGTCTTCACAACATTTGCCGATCATAAAGTGTCAGTCGATCTGCTAAGTTCATCTGAAGCGAGTATCACTGTGACAGTGGAGGCCAGTCAAGATGTGGCCGGAGTTATAGCGGATCTATCCAAGTTCTCTGATGTGAAAGTTGATAGAGATAAAGCCCAAGTGTCAATTATTGGTAAAAATCTCATCGGCGCCAGAGGTCTTTTGGCTGCTGTGTTTGCTGCAACTATTGACAGTAAAATATATATGATCTCTCAAGATACCACCTATTTGAATCTAAGTATTGTGGTTGATCGACCAGAGATGGCAGTTGTATTAAAGAAAATTCATCAAAACATATTTGAAAATGGAAATATTTATTAGTGGTTATGGAAAAATGGGCCGCACCATCGAAAAGATTGTGCAGCAAAGATGTTTACCCTATGCAGGTTGGAGTGAAGCAGTTTGCGAAACTCCTGCTGATATCGCAGCCCACTGCGTATGTATTGACTTTACAACTCCAGATGCTATCAAAGCCAACTATCGCTTTATTGCAGAAAATTTTTCAGCAGCAGTGATTGGCACTACAGGTTGGGGTGACATTGCTGATGAAGTGAAGGCATATTTTGCAAAGTGTGGCAAAACATTAGTATATGCTTCTAATTTCTCTATTGGAGTAAATATGTTATTTGCAGCTACAGAATATATAGCAAAGATAGCTGCAAAGTTTGGGAGCTATAAGCCTTCTATTGAAGAGATTCACCATATTCACAAATTGGATGCGCCTAGTGGCACAGCCAAGAGCCTTGGAGCAATTGTAGACTCGGCCATGAGTTGCCAGACTCCTATAGGTTCACAACGAATTGGGGAAGTTTGTGGTATCCATACCATTACTTGGGAAAGTGACTGCGATAAAATAGTTCTCAGTCATGAGGCTTTTTCTAGAGAAGGTCTTGCTTCCGGGGCCATTGAAGCTGCTCTTATGGCTCAAAAAGTGAAAGGTGTGTTTGAATTCAAAGAATTAATGTTTTCCGAATAATATTATGAATAGATTGGACATCAAAGGTTGCGGAACAGCTCTAGTAACTCCCTTCATAAATGGAGAAGTGGATTATGAGGCTTTGTCCGGATTAATAACAAGGCAAGTGAATGAAGGTATTGACTTTCTTGTGCCACTTGGAACCACAGCAGAGACTCCTTGTTTGAATAATGACGAGAAAGTAAATATTCTCAAAATGTGTCGCCAATTAGCTCCGAGTTTGTGCCTGTTGGTTGGTGCCGGCACTAATTCTCTTTCAGAAACTATGAAAAACATAGATATGTTGGATGGTTATGGAGCAGATGCTTACTTGATTGTGGCTCCATATTATAGTAAACCTACCCAGCGTGGACTTTTCGAATATTTCACTGCAGTGGCAGATTATTCACCAAAGCCGATTGTGATTTATAATGTCCCCGGTCGCACAGGAGTGAATATCTCTTATGAAACGACATTGGCTTTGGCTAAGCATCCGAATATAGCTGCAACCAAAGAAGCCAGCAGTAATTATGCTCAGATATCTCGAATTATTGCTGGGGCTCCCCAAGGCTTCCAAGTGTTTAGTGG
>JAAZCF010000114.1 GCA_012513425.1 Bacteroidales bacterium | reverse complement strand
TCATGCCTTGCTCAGCCAATTTCAAAATAGCCACAATCTGAGTTTCTGTAAATTTAGATCGCTTCATGATTTCCTCCATCAAAGATGATAATGGCAGAAATCTCTGGTTTTGGCTTGTGCCTTTTTAGGGTAAGTTTACGGGGTGGCTTGTGGTTTGTTGTAGAAGAAAAGGTTCTTGCTGAGGTCGACATGAGCCATCTCCCAATTACTAGAAATGACTTTAACTATACGTTATATCTAATTGAATTTGTAGGTAATTGCAAGATTGGGCGAATGCTTACTGCATAACCCAGACGGTTACACAGAATTATTTACACCCTCAAATTTAATAATGAATTGCCACAATCTCATTATTGTCCATTTCTAAAGTTAGTACATGTGGATTAACATCCGTATATTGCTCCAACACATCCTCTGAGCGTTTTGTTCTTTGGGACTCTATAGAAATCCACTGAGCATGCGCAAGAGAGGCCATAGTTGCATCACTGAATGCTTTGGATGGTACAACGAATTTCTTAACCTTCCCCAAGAAAGAGCTATCGCCCACAAACCTAGGGTTTTTGAGCTTTTCAAAAGATTCTTCCAAAAATCTTTGATGACTGAGCCATTCTTCTTTCAATTTTTCAATTCTTAACTCTACCCAAGTTTTTTCAGTCTGTGAAAGGCCAAGTATCACAAAAGACAAAACACGCGCCTCTAAACAAAGTCGCCAGTCTTTGATCAGCCTTGAAAAATCTTCTTTTCTAGCTTCATTTAAACCCTTCTCTTCTATTTCTTTAAATCGTTTCAATATATCACTGTTCAGATGTTCCTGTTTCGGCCCAAGAACCATATCGCAATTGTTAATGATATTTTTAATCTGAGTCGAATCATGCTTATAAAAAGCAGGACTCGCAATATCCTGAAGAGTGGATAGGTAATAAGCTATTTCTGAAGTCCTCTCATCCTCTTGAAAAGCCTTGATTTTATCTATCGACTCTTTAATATCCTCAAGCTTTTTGTTTATATCTGCCAAATGCTTTTGGCCTACTAGACCAGATATCACATTAAAGGCAGTCGAGAAGTTTGCTAAATTCTGAAGTTCTGAAGGATCAAAAAGTTTGGCATGCTCCTTTATTTTTCCATTTTCCATAGTAAAGGCTCTCAGCCCACCAGACTTACCTTTCATCTTAGTTAGGTCACCAGAAACGACAACTCTATAATATTTGCCACTTGCAGCCTCAGCAGAGGTCAAAAGACTTGGAATGGTACTAACCAATGGATTCAATCCGTCAAGCACCTTATCCGGAATCTCATTGAGTTTTTTTAACTTTCGCCCTCCCCTTGCCAAAGGTGAAATCTTTACCAGCTCCTTATCACTAACATCTTCTATGATTACGATTTCTTTAGAAGTAGAGCCGTTGAATGAGTTTGTCGTTTGCATACAGAATTCGCTTAACTTGATATAGATAAGCCGCTTTAGCGGCTTATCAAAATATTATTATGAATCTAAAATTGATTTTTCAAAACTACTAACATCCTTACCTGCTTCTTCAAGCTTTTTCTTAACCCACTCAAACACTTCTTGAACACCTATCGGACCTCCATCATGAAGTCGATCATCTGGATCAAAAGAAGTTTGTATCATTGAGTTAGCACCTTTTAACCGTTCCCTGGCCGCCTCTAAAAGCCGCTCTTTATCCCTTGGCCTAACAAGATCAATCTTATTCAAACACACCAGCGTTGGAATATTAAGTGCCTTCAATTCTTTCAAGGCTTTCGTGTCGTCGCCTGAAACACCACTACTTATATCAATGACCAACAGCGCAATATCCAACCTGCTTCTTTGATCAATAACTTTCTCATTCACATCATCCTTAATATCATTGTGCCCAGGAAAGTTAAGCAAAGTAATGTTCTCCATCCCCTTAGGGTGATATTGTTCTACATTGCTAGTAG
>JAAZCF010000113.1 GCA_012513425.1 Bacteroidales bacterium | reverse complement strand
GATATGCTCCATAGTCAATGTCAAGCATACTGCCCTGAGCTCCTTCTGCCAAAATGCTGGTGTCTTCAGAAAGAGTTTTATTGACGAAATACTAACAATTAATCAATTTGAAAAGCTTCAGGTAGTCGATAGCTTTAAACCACTCTTCTTCCATTGGAGCAAGGTCACATTCAAAATTGAGCTGGCGAAGAGTGTCAAGATGCTTGGCTTTTAAATTGTTATAGCGTTGTAGAAAATCTGGGGCAAGAATATCTCCGACTCTGAGGCCGTTGCGACCAATTTTGTCAGTGTATGTTGGGCCAATGCCTTTAAGTGTCGAACCAATTTTAGAAGCGCCTTTGGCGGCCTCTTGAGCTGCATCTAACATCCTATGAGTAGGCAATATCAAGTGAGCCTTCTTTGACACTACCAATTTGCTAGTGATATCAATGCCGGCTGCAATTATGCCTTCGCTCTCTTGCTTGAAAGCAACAGGATCAAACACAACGCCACCTCCGATAATGTTGGTAGTGCCTTCGCGAAATATTCTTGAAGGAATGCTGCGTAATACGAATTGTTTTCCTTCAAAATGAATGGAGTGACCTGCATTTGGACCACCCTGGAAACGTGCAATGACATTATATGAAGAGGCCAGATGGTCTACCACCTTACCTTTACCTTCATCACCCCATTGCAAACCTAGAACAACATCGAGTTTTTTCATATTTATTAAAAGAGTATAAATCTATCTTTGATATCTTTTATTCGAAGCTGGATATTTGCCAGACCGCGATAATAGTTTTCAGCAATAGAATAGCAAATGTCAACAGGATTCCCTGCGTGCAAATGCTCAAAATGATTTGATTTATTAAATGCTATGGCTGAAATAGGAAGGTAGGCTGAGTCTTCCTGGATAAGTTCAAGCTTCAAATGACCATTGTCAGAGCCAACCTTGCGGCCATTCCCATTGTCATAGACATTTTCAGAAATAAACACTGGCGAAAGATTTCCGGGGCCAAAAGGCTGGAATTGTGTTAGTATCCTGAAAAATTTTGGAGTAATCTGTTTGAAATCCAAATAAGTGTCAATATTAACAATGGGTGTAAGAATATCTTCATTAATCATCTTTTCAACAGTCTGCTCAAAACGAACGCAGAATTCTGCAAGATGCTCTTCTCTCATGGTAAGGCCTGCGGCATACATATGTCCGCCAAAGTTCTCAAGCAAATCAGAGCAAGATTCAATAGCGACATAAAGGTCGAAGCCGGCAATTGACCTGGCTGAGCCGGTGATATAGCCGTTGGCTTGAGTGAGTACAATAGTCGGGCGATAATAAGCCTCTACCAATCTTGAAGCAACGATGCCCACGACGCCTTTATGCCAAAGAGGGTTGTAGACAATAGTCGACTTCTTGCCTTCAAACGATGGGTTATTTTTAACCATATTGATGGCTTCGAGGGTAATCTCACGGTCTATATTTTTGCGATCATTGTTATGCTCATTGATTTCATCTCCAATCTTTCGTGCGTCATCGTCATTTCGGCAGATTAGCAAGTCAACAGATGTCCTTCCTGATTCCATACGACCGGCAGCGTTGATGCGGGGGCCTATTTTAAACACTATTTCATCAATGGTGATGACATGTTTTTCAAGACCGGAAAGCTTGATGATTGATTGTAACCCTTTGCACGGATTGGAGTTGAGTTGTTTGAGGCCAAAATGTGCCAAGATGCGGTTTTCTCCTGTGACAGACACTAAGTCAGAAGCAATACTGACAACCAAAAGATCCAACAACTCCAAAACTTTTTCTTGTGGAAGGTTATATCGATTAGTATAGGCTTGAGCCAGTTTGAACCCCACTCCGCAGCCGGATAAATCATCAAAAGGGTATGTGCAATCCTCTCTCTTTGGGTCAAGCACAGCAATTGCAGGAGGTAGTTCACTATCAGGAAGATGATGGTCGCAAATAATGAAGTCAATGCCGTGATCATTTGCAAAATGAACTTTCTCGATGGCTTTGATGCCACAGTCAAGACTTATAATGAGTGAGCATTTTTTTTTGATGGCCCATTCAATGCCTTTGTAGGAAATGCCATAACCTTCATCATAGCGATCTGGAATATAATACTCCAAGTTTTGAGTTACTTGGCTTAAGAAGGTGTACATGAGAGCAACAGCAGTCGTGCCATCAACGTCATAATCGCCATAAATCAGGATTTTTTCATTACTTTCCACAGCTTTGTGAATTCTTTCCACAGCTTTGTCCATATCAATCATTAAAAATGGATCATGAAGCATTGAAAGCTCCGGACGAAAGAATTCATGAGCGTCTTCGAAAGTAGTGATTCCGCGTTGTACCAATAAATTAGCAAGGACTTGGTCAATTCCAAGTTCTTGAGCCATTTGGCGCACCAAAGTGGGGTTACCGGGCTCTTTTACTATCCATTTTTTTTCGGCAATTGGTGTCATAACAAGCAAAGGTATTGATAATTTTTATTATATCTAAAAAATGGGTTACTTTTGCAGCTGTTACAAGCAAATTATTTGGATATAGAATGGAAAATATTGAACTTAACGAACAGGAGCAAAACAGAAGAGAATCTCTTGACAAGCTCAGAGAACTTGGTATTAACCCTTATCCGGCAGCAGAATACCCTGCCAATGCCACAAGTGCACAAATACAAGCAGGATATGATTCTGAAAAAGCTAATTTTTCAGATATTACTATTGCCGGTCGCATAATGAGCCGCCGCATCATGGGTGCAGCCTCTTTTATCGAGATTCAAGATGAAGATGGCCGCATGCAGGTATATTTGAAAAGAGATGAGATATGCCCGGAAGAAGATAAAACTCTTTATAATGTTGTTTTCAAAAAGCTTCTTGACATTGGAGACATTATTGGTGTCACCGGTTTTGCATTTGTCACTCAGACAGGACAATTGTCAATTCATGCCAAATCTTTGACTGTATTGAGCAAATCCATCAGAGTCCTTCCTATTGTTAAGGAAAAGGATGGCCAAACATACGATGCTTTTGGTGATCCGGAATTGCGTTATCGTATGAGATATGTAGATTTGATTGTCAATCCACAAGTAAAAGAAGTTTTTGAGAAAAGGTCCAAAATTATTGCGACTATGCGTGAATATTTTAACAATCATGGTTGCTTGGAGGTTGAGACGCCGATTTTGCAGTCTATTGCCGGGGGTGCAGCTGCTAGACCTTTTATCACACATCACAATTCACTGGACATTCCTTTGTATTTACGTGTTGCAAATGAGCTTTATTTGAAAAGACTAATTGTCGGAGGCTTTAAAGGTGTCTATGAATTCGCAAAAGACTTCCGAAATGAAGGCATGGATAGAACCCACAATCCTGAGTTTACTTGTATGGAAATCTATGTGGCATACAAGGACTATAATTGGATGATGTCTTTCGTTGAGCAAATGCTTGAAAAAGTGGCTATTGAAACAAATGGTTGCACCAAATTTGATGTATGGGGAAATGAAATTGAGTTCAAGGCTCCATATCGCAGATTACCTATGCTGGAGGCTATCAAAGAATATGCTGGTGTAGATGTTGCCGGTATGAGTGAAGATGAGTTGAGAGAAACATGTAATAAGTTGAATGTGCCAATTGATTCTTCTTTCGGATATGGCAAGTTGGTGGACGCTATTTTTGGTGAATATTGCGAGAAGAAGCTCATCCATCCAACTTTTATTACCGACTATCCTGTGGAAATGTCGCCTCTTACTAAGCGTCATCGCGAAAACCCATCTTTGACAGAGCGTTTCGAATTATTTGTCAATGGAAAAGAGTTGGCCAATGCTTATAGCGAGCTAAATGATCCAATCGACCAATATGAGCGTTTCCAAGAGCAAATGAAGTTGCAGGAGAGAGGTGATGATGAAGCCATGTTTATTGATATGGACTTTATAAGAGCTTTGGAATATGGAATGCCTCCAACTTCAGGT
>JAAZCF010000112.1 GCA_012513425.1 Bacteroidales bacterium | reverse complement strand
GAGAAGAAGCTATGGCATTTTCAAAAAAAGCTTTTATAGCCATTTATTTTATCTGCTTTTTGTTCTATTCATTGAGGGTATGCAAATTTCTCATTAAATCAGATTTTTCCTTTTCTTTTTGTTTTTTGTACCTTTGTGCGTTAGAATTATTACCAATAGGCTTATTGGTAAGCGCAATTTCTACATTATGAGCGTATTAGATAGCAAAAAGAGAATTTTAATTTCTCAACCTGAGCCAAAAACAGGTTCACCTTACACTGACATTGTAAATAAATATGGTTTAGAAATTGACTTTTCTCCATTTTTTACGGTTGAGCCTGTAGATATTAAAGACTTTAGGGCTCAAAGAATCAATATTCTTGATTATACAGCCATCGTTTTCAGTTCTCGCACTGCAATTGATGCATTTTTTGATTTGGCCACAAAAATGCGTGTCGCAATTCCAGAGACAATGAAGTATTTCTGCCAATCAGAAGCCATAGCTCTCTATCTACAAAAATACATAATCTACCGCAAGCGCAAGATTTTCTTTGGCAACGGCACTACGGCTTCGTTGATTGATTGCATTGGCTCAAAACACAAAGGCGAATATTTCTTGATTTCTTCAACGGATGCTCCAAAAAAGGACATTGAGGACATGTTCACCAATGCCAAATTTAAATTTGGCAGTGCTGTGATGGTCCAAACTGTTTACAGTGATATCAAAAACATTGATTTGTCGAAATATGGCATGTTGGTGTTTTATAGCCCTGCTGACGTAAAATCTTTGTTTGAAAATCATCCGGATTTCACCCTAAATGATTTACTGATCGCCACTTACGTCAAGAATACAGCTAAAGCTGTGAAAGACGCTTCTCTTTCTATTGAGATTGAAGCCCCAACTCCAGAAAGTCCTTCTATTGCTGCTGCGTTATCCAAATATTTCGGTAAGTAGTCAAGCTCATGGACCTTTCATATCCAAAGAGTGTCAGATTACACCTCAGAAAAGACTTAGAAGATCTTTTCACGGGAGAGAATGTCTTTTACAACTCTTTGTTCAAGGTCTATTATCGCAAAACTGAAGACATTGGCTATAGTCGTTTTGCTGTCACAGTTCCAAAGAAAAATTTTAAACGAGCTGTTCATCGCAATCTTTTGAAAAGACGCGTAAAAGAGTCTATTCGTCTCAATAGGTCGTTCTTACCAGAAGGACGCAATTTCGACTTTTTGTTGGTATACAGAGTAAATGAAATAAATAATTACGCACAGATCGAAGCCATGGTGCGCAATGTATTCAAATGTTCAAAACTATTAGAAAAATAGTAGCTTGGCCTTTTTTGATGCTTATCAAATTCTACAAGATTTGCATCTCTCCTTATTTAGGCCATCATTGCAGATACACTCCCAGCTGCAGTCAGTATGCCTATGAGGCCATCACAAAATATGGAATAATAAAAGGCGGCTGGCTTGCACTAAAACGGCTGCTGAGATGCCATCCCTGGGGAGGCAGTGGCTATGATCCTGTACCCTAGTTGTTAGGGCTCTGCCCTAAAACCTCTGCTTTCTGCGTCTTTTTAATACTTTGCCTGCGATGTAATGTGTTTAATAAGAGCCATTTAGCTACTTGTTCAGTAAGAAAAATGAAACCGATACAAGGGTTAACTTATTGATATTAGATTACTTACACCGCAGGCAGCGTGATGTAAGTGTTAGAAAGCTGGCGTGGAAGTGGTTTACAAAGAATAAAGAGAAGCCCGTCTTCGCGAGATTGGGCGGAAGCCATCCAAGAACTAAGGCCAGAACACAACCTCGAGCTGCTTCTAGAACTCAAGGGGATGGCCAGATCAACATTCTATTACAACATTAGATTGAACTTAACGAGGATGAGGGCATTGTGGTCAACCATAAGACAGTACAAAAGCTGATGTGTCAGATGGGGCTTAAAGCAAAGCGTAAGAAGGCTGCCAAATAT
>JAAZCF010000111.1 GCA_012513425.1 Bacteroidales bacterium | reverse complement strand
CGCCCTTCATAACTCTTTGAAGAAATGAAGCCAGCTTTGAGATCCACATAGCGCAACAAGTCAAACTTTTTGCCTTTGTAATTTATCGGGTTGCAAACCAAGTCCACAGGGTTGAAATGGGTACCTGCAGCAAAAAGACCGGCAATTGAAGGGTCTGAATTGTCCAATTGCACACTTTCAAGAATCTGTAATGAACTTGCGCCATCTGCGTCCTTCACGATAAATGGTCCACCACCAGGCTCGCCCTCATTTCTCACCATACCACATACCCTCATCGGTCTGTTGAGTTTGGCGTGGATAGCCTCCAACATCTTCTGTTTTGAAAGACTGAAAGCCTCTGGAGGTAAAGTCACGCAGAATTCTTTGTCCAAGAAATCTATCATTTCCCAGATAAATTCACTCTCGCGATCGCCTTCCTCTATTCGGTGAAGATAATTATAGCTTCGCTCAGAAAGTTGAAGCAACCGCCCCACAAGCAGTTTTTTCCAACGAACGGTGTCCTCAATGCGGGATTGATGCACTACATTGTCAATATTTTTAATGATGATGACATCACTTACAATTTGATTTACATTCTCTATCAAGGCTCCATGGCCACCAGGGCGAAACAATAAGTTGCCATCGTCTTTGCGAAAAGGTTCGTTGGTCTCATCCACAGCAATAGTGTCTGTGGAAGGTAATTGCAGAGTGAAGCTGACATTATATTTCACCCCGAAAGCTGTTTCGTATTTTGCTTTCACTGCATCAAATAGAGCCTGATAAGCTTCTATATGCTCCTTCGACACAGAAAAAATGATATTTACTTTGCCATCGGCAGAGCGGGCATACTCAGCACCCTCCACCAGATGCTCTTCAAAGGCAGTACGAGGTCCATCTGAATAGTTATGAAAAAGTATCTGCCCTTTGGACTTGTTGCCATAGCCCAGACCAGCATCATTCAGAGTTGTAGAAAGCACTTCTCTGTCGCTTTTTCCAGCTAAATCAGCGGCCCCTGCAAAGGCAAAATCTGCAATGTGAGAGCAAAACTTTTTTGCAGGACTATCCTCTGATAGGGCCTCTCCTTTCTCTGTCTGAGCCAAACCATTGAACAAATCTTTAAACATGCGGGAAGCCGCCCCACTGGCGGGCACAAACTTTGAAACTTTTGCATCTGAAGCCTCAGCCACAACCATTGCTTTTGCTTGCTGCGACTCATTGAGCACAACAATGCCTTTCTGCGGAGTTGCTGCGCTAATCACTTCCAAATGTGGAAATCCTGTTTTGAATGATTCAATTTGAGATTTAAACTTAGCTTCAGTTATGCCCAAAGCTTGCAATTGTAATAAGTCTTTATCTTCCATATCTTCAATTTTTCATAAAGTTAAGGAATTTCATTACTTTTGCCTGCAAAAATGTCTCAAATGATTTCCACTAACACACTAAGAACTTTCAACAACTTCGAAACTCCTTTCTTTTACTACGATATGAAAGTGTTGAGCGACACTGTAGCTGCCTTGGCTACTGCTCAGCAGAAGTACCACATCAAGGCCCATTACGCATTGAAAGCAAATGCCGAGAAACGTGTCTTGAAAACGATTTCCAAGGGAGGCATTGCGGCTGAATGTGCCACAGGCAATGAAATTAAATTGGCCTTGGAAACAGGCTTTGCTCCTAAAGATATTTTCTTCGACGGAGTAGCAAAGACAGACAAGGAAATTCTATTCGCTTTGAAATCTGATATTGCATGCTTCAATTGCGAAAACATTCAAGAAATCGAAATAATCAATGAGTTTGCCGGCAGGCTTGGCAAAAAAGCTCATATTGCCGTGAGGGTCAATCCTGACGTGGACGCCCACACGCATAAGTTTATCACCACAGGCATGGAGGAAGACAAGTTCGGCATCAGCCAGTGGGCCTTTGACAATCTTATTAAAGTGTTGGATACCTGTGGCAATCTCGTGTTTGAAGGGCTGCATTTTCACATTGGTTCACAAATCACAGACTTATCTGTGTTTGAAACTCTTTGCCGAAGAGTAATTGAAATACAAGATTGGTTTGACAGCAAAGGCTACACCAGTGCCAACCTCAACCTGGGTGGAGGACTTGGAGTGGACTACGACCACCCTCTCACCAATTGGTTGCCTGACTTTGACGGCCTTTGCCACACAATTAGCGAAAATCTTCCTATAAAAAGCGGGCAGCAAATTCATATTGAGCCTGGCCGATCATTGGTTGCTCAGTGCGGCCACATAATCAGCAGAGTTGTATTCATAAAAGAAGGGCAGAAAAAGAAGTTTGCCATATTGGACTGCGGTATGCATACGCTCATCCGCCCTGCCCTCTATCAAGCTCATCATGAGGTTGAAAATCTATCTTGCGTCAACGAACAAGACACTTATAATGTGGTAGGCTGCGTGTGCGAATCAAGCGATACTTTTGCAGAAAACATGAAAGGAGGAAAGCCTCACAGAGGTGATTTATTTGCCATTCATAGCGCCGGAGCCTATGGTCAGGTGATGAATATGACCTATCTGCAAAGAAATCTTGCTCCTGCAGTATATTCTGATGAAATATAATAATATCTATAAGATATGTTTGAAAACCTAACAGACAGACTGGAGAAATCCTTCAAGTTGATAAAAGGTCAAGGAAAGATTACTGAAATCAATATTTCCGAGACATTAAAGGACGTGAGGAAAGCCTTACTTGATGCCGATGTCAGTTACAAAATAGCAAAAACATTCTGCGACGATGTAAAGCAGAAAGCTTTGGGACAAGATGTGCTCACCGCCGTGCGTCCGGAGCAAATGATTGTAAAAATTGTTCACGATGAATTGGCTGCCCTTATGGGTAGCGACCATAGCGAAATAAACTTAAAAGGTCATCCAGGCATTGTGTTGGTCAGTGGTCTTCAAGGATCTGGTAAGACTACATTCTGCGGCAAACTGGCCTTGAATTGCAAAAGCAAAAAAAACCTGAAAGTGCTGTTGGTTGCAGGTGACATCTATCGTCCTGCCGCTATCGACCAATTAAAAGTGCTCGGAGAGCAGATTGGAGTAACTGTTTACAGTGAGGACGGAGTAAAAGATGCCGTAGCAATTGCCAAAAATGCTTTATCTCTTGCAAAGAAAGAGGGTTATTCTGTAGTGATTGTCGATACTGCAGGTCGCTTGGCAGTTGACCAACAGATGATGAACGAAATCGTTGCCATTCAGAAGGCCATTACTCCTACAGAGACTCTGTTCGTAGTGGATGCGATGACCGGTCAGGACGCAGTTGAGACAGCCAAGGCTTTCAATGACAAGCTGAACTATGATGGAGTTGTTCTCACCAAAATGGATGGTGACACCCGTGGCGGTGCTGCTCTCAGCATAAAGGCTGTCGTTGGCAAACCTATCAAGTTTATAAGCTCGGGCGAGAAAATGGAAGCCCTTGACATTTTCTATCCGAAACGTATTGCTGACCGTATCTTGGGCATGGGTGACGTTGTTTCTTTTGTAGAAAAGGCTCAAGAGCAGTTCGACGAAGAGGAAGCACGCCAGCTCCACAAAAAGTTGGTTCATGACCAATTCACCATCACTGACTTCTATCAACAAATACAGCAGATAAAGAAAATGGGTAACATAAAAGAGCTTGCCTCTATGATACCCGGAGTTGGCAAAGCCATCAAAGATATTGACATTGATAACAATTCTTTCAAGGGAATTGAGTCTATCATTCAATCAATGACATTAGAAGAAAAGAATAATCCATCCATAATAAATGGCAGTCGACGCAAAAGAATTGCAGCCGGCAGCGGAACCTCCATTGAAGAGGTGAACAAGCTCTTGAAGCAATTTGAGCAGACTCGCAAAGTGATGAAACAAGTAGCAGGCAACCCTGCCTCCAAATTAATGAAGAAAACACATAGATAATATCATGATAATTTTAGACGGAAAGCTAACAGCTGAAAAACACAAGGTTAAGATTGCAGCCGAAGTAGACTCAATCCTTGAAATGGGAGGTCGAAGACCTCATCTTACCGCCATTTTAGTAGGAGACAATGGTTCCAGCCAGACTTATGTCGCCAATAAAGAAAAAGCCTGCAAACGTGTGGGTTTCGATAGTACTGTGCTTCGTTTTCCTGCAAGCATGACTGAAGAAGAATTATTGGCAGAAGTAAGAAAGCTCAACGAAGACGACTCTGTTGATGGCTTTATTGTCCAACTTCCTCTTCCCAAACATATTAACGAGCAAAAGATTATAGAAGCTGTGGATCCTTCCAAAGATGTAGATGGCTTTCACCCTGAAAATGTAGGTCGCCTGTGCTTGGGCCTTGACACTTTTGTTAGTGCCACTCCTATGGGAATTATCACTCTTTTAGGCGAATATGGCATTGAAACCCAAGGCAAAAATTGCGTAGTGCTGGGCCGCAGCAACATTGTAGGCCGTCCAGTGGCAAATTTGCTGTCTGCCAAGGCTAAAATTGGAGACTGTACTGTGACTCTCTGCCACAGCCGCACACAGAATCTTAGTGAATTTACCAAAGCTGCTGACATTATTGTCGCAGCCCTTGGCATACCAAATTTTGTGAAAGCCGACATGGTAAAAGATGGAGTTGTGATTGTTGACGTAGGCATCACAAGAGTCCCTGCTGACAACGAAAAAGGCTATCGCAATGCGGGTGATGTTGACTTTGACGCAGTTGCCCCTAAATGCTCTTATATAACTCCAGTACCGGGAGGTGTTGGCCCAATGACAATTGTTTCTCTCATGGAGAATACCTTAAAAGCCTATAAAAGGAAAAAATAATATGAAAAAGCTATCTATTTTGGCCCTGTTTGCCGCTTCATGTATGATGATGCTTTCAGCCTGTTCTGAGAAGTTTTCGGCTGAAGATCTTATGCTTAACCCCGAACAATTCGTGGCAAGCTACGAAGGCAAGCCTATTGCTCTCTACACAGCTACCAACAAAAACGGGATGGTGGTGCAGATTACAAACTATGGGTCAAGAGTAGCTTCTATCATCGTACCTGATAAAGACAATAATCCTGTGGATGTAATTGTTGGACACGACAACATTAACAGCTATTTGAACACAGCCTGAGATAGGTCTCGCCCCGCCGCTACTCTTTATGAACCTGCCACAGGCATATGCCTCACAGTGTTTACAGACAGGCCTGGCCTTCAGTTCTACACAGGTGGAAACATGAATGGCTACGAAGTTGGAAAGGGTGGCAATGTCTTTAATAAGTTCAGCGGTGTAGCTTTAGAGACTCAATGTTTCCCAGATGCTCCGAACCATCCAAACTTTCCAAGCATAGTGCTTCGTCCCGGCGAAACATATACCCACTATTCCAAATTTCAGTTCAGTGTTAAATAAGTTGTTAGATGAAAAAACTTTATATGATTGCATTGTTGGCAATTCTATTCGCCAACTCATTAATGGCTCAAAAGGGGCCGGAGAAGCTATACTATACAGTTCCAACAGTACCAGAATCCATCAAATTTGGAGGTGAAACCATAGACCTTAAGAGAGCTGACCGCTACGAACGCATGGACAGAGAAATGATTGCATTTTCTTATGCACACTCTGTGACTTTACTCATGATAAAACGCAGCACAAGGATTTTTCCACAGGTGGAGCCTATCTTAAAAGAATGTGGAGTGCCTGATGATCTGAAATATTTGATGGTGATTGAAAGCAACCTCGACCCAGAGGCGCTTTCTGCGGCTGGAGCTGCAGGTTTATGGCAGTTTCTGACTGCGACAGGACGTCAATATGGACTGGAAGTAAATGATAATATAGACGAAAGATACAATATAGAAAAAGCCACAAGGTCAGCCTGCAAATATTTGCTAGACTCTTATGAAAAATATGGCAATTGGATGACAGTTGCTGCCAGTTATAACGCAGGAATGGCAGGCATCACAGGAAAGCTCAATGACCAAAAAGCCGACAATGCCATGGACTTGTGGTTGGTGGAAGAAACCAGCCGATATATGTTTAGAATTCTCACTGCAAAATTGTTTTTGGAAAATCCTGAAAAATATGGCTTCTGGTTGGAAAAGGACGATTACTACCCTTATATAGCTCCTAAGAAAACAGTCACGGTCACTGATACCATCAATGACTTGGCAACTTGGGCAAAAGAGCAAGGCACTGACTACTTCCAATTGCATTTGGCAAACCCATGGCTGAGAGAAATAAGTCTACAAGATAAATCACACAAGGTCTATAAGGTCGCCATTCCTCGCTAAGTAAACAACAGCCTGAATGTTGTAATATTGCGCTTTTCGTCGCAAAGAAGCGATAACTCCCCTCCGTTCTTTTTCATAATACTTCGAGATAACGACAATCCTATGCCACTGCCATCGGCTTTGGTTGTAAAGAAAGGCACAAAAATCTGCTCCCTATCTTCTTTTGGAATCATAGGGCCATTATTGCTAACATCAATAATCACAGATTCTTGTTCTGACAGATATGCTTTTATAGAAATAATACCTTTCTTGTTATCAGCTCCGACGGCCTGCAAGGCATTTTTCAGCAAATTAGTGAATACTCGGCTGATGAGGCCTTCATCAGCATAGACAATCAAATCCGAAGGTTCAATAGAAGTCTTTATCTGCAGTTTGCAGTCCTCCCTTTGGTGGAGCGCCAATGCTACCATCTGCTCAACAAAAGGCTTTACATAGAACAATGCTGGTTGAGGATTAGGAACTCTGGTGAACTGCCTATAATTCTCTACAAACTCAATCAAGCCTTTACCTGTCTTGCTGATAGTTGCCAGGCCTTGCTGCATCTGAGAGCCTTCAGGAGCTTTTTCAAGCAAGGTATTACAGAGAGATGTTATTGGAGTTACTGAGTTCATAATCTCGTGGGTTAGCACTCTGGTGATGCTCTCCCAAGACTCCATCTCCTTGTTTTCCAACTCTTTGTGAATATCATTGATGGCAAAAACTGTCACTTTCTCGCCTTGTAAAGTCATATTAGCGCTTTTCACAGATAGTCTGTTTTCATCCACAGGAAACACTTGATCCAAAAATGTGAGAACATTGCGCCTAAGGAGTGAGTATGCCGCATAGTTGCTCTGAAGTATGTGGCCTTTACTGTCTGCCACTATTATGCCTGTGTCAACCGAATTTAGAATCAGTTCAAAATATTGTTCTCTCTGCCTGTAGTTATCTGCCACTATGCCCAGCGTTTCCACAATTTTGTTGAGCATCTTAGTGGTACTCTTGTCAGCAACATGTCCGTTATGAAATCTGAAGCTATAGTCGTTACTTTCGATGTATTGCAATAAATAGCCCATTCTCCGTTTTTGCAGGAAATAATGATGAATCAACAGGACCAGTATTGCCGCAAGTATTACTACCAACAGCCATGAGATGATGTTGAAACTAAAGTCCATATCTCTTTAGTTTGTTATACAGGGTTTGGCGCGATACTCCCAACTGCTGGGACACTTTTGACAGATTGCCGTCACAATTGCGAATAGCGGCCTGAATGAAGCTCTTTTCCATATCTTCCAAAGAAAGGTTAGCATTGGAGCTGATGCTCGTATTGCCTACTGTTGG
>JAAZCF010000110.1 GCA_012513425.1 Bacteroidales bacterium | reverse complement strand
GGAGACCACTGGTTAAATGGAATGGCCTCAATCATGTGGGTCATAAGACCAGTTTTATTCATTGCATCACCGAGGGCAAAACCTCCAGCAACCATCCAAAGCACACTCCAGTTCACCTGCTCAAGGTCTTTTTTCGTAATAATGCCTGAACAGCAGAATACTGCGATAGGAAGCATGGCGACAACATTTGAATTGACTCCTGTCAATTTATCTGTCATCCACATTAATACGGTGATTGCAAATGTAATATATACGACTGTGGTTTTCCAGCCTTTTTGGGCCTGGCCTGAAATCTCCAGTTCAATTGTCTTCTTCGAAAATGGAAACATCTTTCTAAGAACAAGCCATGCAATAAAAAGAATGATAAGGGCCAATGGGAGCATAAACATCACCCATTCCCCGAATCCAATATTCATATTCAGACCTGCAGGATCATTCAAATATTTAAGAGCTATTGCATTAGGAGGAGTACCGATAGGCGTTCCCATACCTCCAATATTCGCTCCGATAGGAATTGCAAGAGCAAGAGCCACTTTGCCTTTTCCTCCCTCCGGCAAAGTGCTAAGTACTGGGGCAAGGAAAGTCAACATCATCGCCGCCGTAGCTGTATTGCTGACAAACATTGAAAAGACAGCTGTAACCAGAATGAAACCAAGAAGAACAATATCAGAACGTTTTCCGAAAGGTTTGAGCATTGCCTTTGCCAATGTAACATCAATTCCTGTTTTGGAAGTAGCAATAGCCAAAATAAAGCCTCCAAGAAATAGAATGATAATAGGATCGGCAAATGAACCGAGTATCGATTTATAACTTACAAGAGGTCCTAATGGACGTTCTCCTACATCTTTGACTGCAAACCACAATCCGCTGTCGGAAACAGTAAACAGAAGCAGTACCATTAACAGAACAGAGGTAGTCCATGCAGGGATGGCCTCCATTATCCACATTAAGGCACCAAAAACAAATATCGCAATAACTCTCTGCTCAACAATGCTCAGATTAGGTATTCCAAACATTGTTTGAGGAGCAAGCCACAAAAAGGCACTAATTGCAACCGCAACTGCGAGTTTAATTATTCTCAAAGTTGCGGCTTTCTTTGAAGTCGGATCATCCGTAATAATAGGTGACCCGTTTACAGAGTTGGTCATATTCAGAAATAAAAGATGTTAATTACTTTGCCTGTTGTTCAGCTGAATTGATCATAGCCTCATTTGCTGTGATAAAAATCTCAACACGACGATTCTGGAGGCGACCTTCTACTGTACTGTTGTCAGCAACAGGAGAATCGTATGCAAGACCTTCTTCTGAAATTCTTGAAGATGATATTCCGCATCCTTTAAGATAGTTACCTACTGACTGAGCACGTTCGAGGGAAAGCTTCTGATTGTATTCGCGAGTACCCGTGTTGTCGGTATGTCCATAAATTGTGATATCAGTATCAGTCATATCAGACATCTTGTGAGCAAAATCGCTTAAAGAAGACTTTGAAGCTGAATTCAAAGTGCAGCTGTTAGTAGCGAAAAGGATACCGCTTTCGAAAGTAACCTTGATTGATTTAAGATTATTTGCATCAGTAACAGTATCAACACTTGCGCCTTCAATAGAAGCAAGCTCAGCAGCTTTCTTATCCATCTTGTTACCAATGATTGCTCCAGCGCCGGCTCCAACTACAGCTCCGATAGCAGCTCCGATAGCAGTGCTTTTTCCGCTTTTTCCTGCAATAGCTCCAACACCTGCTCCAAGAGCGGCACCGCTTGCTCCGCCTATCGCACTGCCTTTAGCAAGATTTGACATAGAACCGCACCCTGGAAGTAATACTACCATTGATGCACAAAGAATGATTGATAAAAACTTTTTCATTTAAATTATAATTAATTTGGTTGTATTTTTCATAATAGATGTGCCGCATAAATTTTAAGCAGAATGACCTTAACTTCTTCATTAGGCAATTCATCTAAACCACTGTATTTATGAAAGTCAGATACTTGACTTTCAT
>JAAZCF010000109.1 GCA_012513425.1 Bacteroidales bacterium | reverse complement strand
CGTGATCTCTAACTTTACAAACGAAAACAGTGCTCAATCTGAACCAAAGTTTACCAGCGAGTTTACAAAACAAGCTGTAGCTGAGGCAAGAGTAATGAGAGCATATCTCCATTTAATGACAGCTTTGACATGGAACTGCCCTCCACTTGTTGACCGTCTTCTTGCAGCAAATGAGCTTCCAACTAATGCAGAAAGTCAACAACAGATTCTTGAGTGGGTCATTTCTGAATGTGAAACAGCTATTGATTCTGGCAAATTGCCAGTTCGTCAAGGCCCAGGAGATGTAAAAGCTACTGCACGTATGAGCGTTGGTTTTGCTCAATTCATTGTCGGAAAAGCAGCAATGTTTAACAATGATCCTGCAACAGCTCGCAAATATTTAGCTGACCTTATTAATTCAGGCAATTATGAATTGACTCCTTCAGAAGATTATTGGACCAACTTCCATGTATCTGGGGATGGTAATTCTGAGAAGATTTTTGAGCCTAATTTTATTGAAGATGCTCAATACAAAGATCGTAATAGAGGTCGTTGGAATGTATCCGCATATTACTGCTGGCGTACTGACCACCTTGCTTCATCTCCTACTGTACATTATGGTATTAGCGGTTGGAATGGAGGTGTTATTCAAGAAGATTTTGCAGAAAAATTCTTGGAGCATGATGGTAATTCTCCTCGCCGTTTGGCTTGTTTCTTGACTGCCGACGAATGGATGTATGAAATAGATTGGACATCAGATAAGAACAATGCGTCTTTAGCAGAAAAGAAGACAGATAGAAGTCGCGGTATCAGCTCAGCTGAAGGTCTTTTCAGCCGTGGCCCATATTTCGAGTGGAAAAATATGTCATTTACTAATCCTCCAAAGATTTTGACAGGGGGTAAGACATATCCACCAGACAACTTGTCTTACTATAGCGATCCTTCTAATGCAACGAACTTCAAAGTTGCACGTTATGCAGAGGCTCTTCTTCTTTACGCAGAAGCTTGTATCGGTTCTTCAGACGAGGCTAAAGGTCTTGCAGCTCTCAACGCAATTCAAGAGCGTTCAGGTTCAGGTAAAATTAGTTCACAGCTTACTTTTGAAGATGTAATGGAAGAGAAACAATACGAAATGTGGTTTGAAAGTTGTCGTTTCTTTGATTTAGTTCGCTGGAGCCAACAAGGTAAAGTTGACTTGAACGAAATATTCAATGAATCAGGTATCCATGATAGAGTTCCAGTCTTAAAAGATGCAATGTTTACTAAAGGGGAGCCAGAGCATAGACTATATACCGAATATACTTCATTGCCTCATAACTTTGTTGAGGGAAGAAATGAATACTTCCCATTCCCAAGAGACTATATGAATGTTAATCCAAATCTTAAGAATGTATTGGGTTGGTCATTTATTACGGAATAGAAATACAGTTTGTTAATAGATAATATTCAGTTTTATTTTGAAAAGAGGTGTGTCGTAATGATGAATCTTTTACGACGCACTTTTTTTTACATAACTATTCGAAAACAATATCTACTATGAAAAGTAAATATATATATTCATTGCTAGTCATGATTCTTTGCTCCACTTGCTTTGTAGCGATTGCTCAGACAAAGAAGAAGGATGCACAAACAGTTGAAACCTTGAAAGATTATTTCACTCCGGTTTCAGACCAGGTGTCCAGACCTGACAGCGAAGGTTTTATTAGAAGATGGACTCTTCTTGAGCCAATCTCAAAGCCAAATAGCAGTAACCGCGTATATACAGATAGTTATTTGCGCGAAGCTGCCTCAGCTCTTTACTTTAATGAGCAATTTAGTGGAATTCCATATGATGGGATGAAAATTACTACTGTTAATAAAGAACAACTTTATTGGCATTCTCTTGATGCCAAAAACTTTTATGTGAATCTACTGCGTTTTGCTGAAGGCCATAATAAACAGTTTTTTGGTCAAGTATTTTGGGCAGCTACTGTGATAAACTGTGAGGAAGATTTGAAAGATGTCAGAATCGCTTCTGGTGCAAATTCTGCGGCAGTATGGTTCCTTGATGAGGAAGAAGTGTTGCTTATGTCAAATGATAGAGACCTCATCGTAGATGATTGTATGTCAAAAAGGCTCACTCTCACAAAAGGCCAGCACATTATCCGTGGAGCTATTTTCATTGGCCCGGGTATGGCAGATTTTTGTCTGAGAATTGTAGACAATAATGGAAAGCCAATTAATAATTTTACCATTACGTCATTAATGAAAAAGCAAAAATAATATGAAAACACTAAACATATTTGGCATTTCCGCTCTTTTCTTTTTGATTTTTCCACTTCCTGCGCAAGCACAAGTAGGCAATCCGTATATCCATGATCCTTCAACCATCGTTGAGTGTGATGGAAAGTATTATACTTTTGGGACTGGTTCTGGCGGACTCATTTCTGCCGACGGTTGGAAATGGGAAAGCGGCGGCGTTCGTCCAGGCGGTGGAGTTGCTCCTGATGCTTTGAAAATTGGCGAGCGTTATATGGTTGTATATTCAACTGGTGCTCCAACTGAAGGACGCGCAGGCCATAAGTCAAGAGTTCACATGATGTGGAACAAAACACTCGACCCTAATTCACCAGATTTCAAATATACAGACCCTATTGATATCGCAGGCTCAACAGGCTTTGATGACTGCGATGGCATTGACCCAGGCCTTTTGATGGGACCTGATGGCAAACTTTGGCTTGTATATGGTACTTATTTCGGCTATACTCGCGTAGTTGAGTTGGATCCAAAGACAGGTCTTTGCAAAGATGGCTGTGAACCTGTTGATGTAGCTCTTTCTTGCGAAGCAGGTGAGATGATGTACCGCAATGGTTGGTATTATCTTCTAGCAACACACGGTTCATGCTGCGATGGTGCAAACTCAACCTATCATATTGTAGTTGGCCGTTCAAAAAACCCTACAGGCCCATTCTATGATAATATTGGCATGGATATGATTCACGGAGGTGGCAAACTTGTCCTTGGCTCAGAAAAACGTCTTATCGGTGCTGGCCATTTTGGCAGATATATTATTACTGAAGGTGTTGAGAAAATGTCTCTTCACTTTGAGGCAGACCTTGACCGTAGCGGTCGCAGTGTTCTTGCAATAAGGCCTCTACTTTGGAATAATGATTGGCCTGTGGCTGGTGCTCCTTTTGAGGAAGGGATATTTGGAATTATTTCTGAAAGAAGAGTATATGCTCTTGAATTGGCTGTAGATTTTGTCCGTATGCAAGGCGGTATGCGTGGCATCGGCGGCAACAACAATAGTGCTGAGGTCGCAAAAATGGATAATCAAAAGCTTGAAGACGTTATCAACACCTGGCCAAAAGGTGATTTGGAGGTTCGTCTGAGTGCAGATATATTTCGTCCAAACCAAAATTGGGAGATACAAGCAGTTCCTGAGGCTGGTGGATATCTGGGTGGGCCTTATTATAAAATAATCATAGCCGGAACAAACAAAGCATTGGAAGCTACTGCCGAAAAAGATGTTCGCGCTGCAGAGAACTATACTGGAGCTGATGAACAACTTTGGCGCATAGATATGCTGACCGATGGCACTTACAGAATAATGCCAAAGAGTGTGCCAGGTACTTCTGAAGAACTAGTTCTTATTTCAATCGCAGATACTACACCAACTCTCGGAAATTTCGATTTTAATAACGACAATTGTAAATGGAATCTAAAAAAACACTAACTAATAACACAACGATGAAAAAAGCATTTATGCATTTCATGCTTGTCTTAGTTCTTTGCGTTGCTCCTTGCTTGTCGGCAAATGGACAATCAAAGAAGAAAACTGAAGCACAAGTTTCAGAGGCTTTGAAGGGTTATTTTACCCCTGCCTCTGATGCTGTTGCTAAACCAGACAGCGATGGTTTTATCAGAAGATGGATGCTTCTTGAACCAATCAGTAAACCAAATAGTACTAATAGAGTTTTTACTGAATCTTATACCAGAGATGTTCTTTCAAAAGAGTATTTTCCTGATCAATTGACTGTCCTGCCAAAGGATGGAGACAAAGTGAAGGTGAATATGGAGTAT
Organism: Bacteroidales bacterium; assembly: GCA_012513425.1. Taxonomy (GTDB): domain Bacteria; phylum Bacteroidota; class Bacteroidia; order Bacteroidales; family UBA932; genus Equibacterium. The sequence goes on along the minus strand of JAAZCF010000109.1, from coordinate 162 downwards.
CAGCCACCTGTAGATCTATCCTCAAACAGACCAAGGACCGCTGCCGAAAATGGGCCTAAATTTGTCAATGAGACTCTTCAGTGGCATGCTTTGGATAGTGATCATTTCTTTGTAAAACTTTTCCGCTTTGCTACAGGTCTTAACAAGACTCGTTATGGAGTT
>JAAZCF010000108.1 GCA_012513425.1 Bacteroidales bacterium | reverse complement strand
GATGTAGATTGCAAGAAAATCTTCACAATCAACCGACTTGAGAACAAGTCCGGCAGAAGTTTCTTCCGTGAGGTCTTTATCCGAAGAGGAACTACCAGTGGTGTATTTGGTGTAGAAGAGCCACGCGAATGTTACATGACCTATACAACAGAACGAGCAGAAAAAGAAGCATTGAAACTCTACAAGAAAGAGCTTCATTGTTCCCATCAACAAGCTATAGAAGCCTACTGTAAAGACTGGAATGGCTCAGGAATAGATAAGTCATTGGCTTTTGCACAGAAAGTAAACCAAGAAGGCAAAGTATTGAATATCACATAATGTAGTAACATAGTAAATAAGTATGTTAGCTAAATAGTAATAGAATAAATACGTTAATACGCTAAACTACACAATAGGAAAAGCGTAAAGAAAGAACATAGATAAAATATAAAATAGCAATGCATAGAATCCTACTCATATTGATAGTCCTACTCTCTGGAATACAGCGTATGTCAGCGCAATATTATCGTATCAACCGTGATGCGAAAACCATTGCAGCAATGTCTGGAGCCTATGGTTCAGAAGCAACCGCTGAATCATATTACAATGAGCAGGTGAAAGACATTCTGAAACATTATCAGACAGCCGAAGCTGCTATAGCAGGAATTTATGGTTCAAAGTATTTGGATCGAAAAGCACTTACCACATTAGGACTATGGGCATCAGCGGAGGAAAACTACTACTACAAAAGAGTGTATAACATGGTATCGGCTAAGATTATGCCAAAAATTTGGACCGTATCAGGGTTGATGTTACAGAAGCCAGCCAATGCTCTTTATTGGGGCAGCTATCTGATGAAAACTTGTGATGACACCAAGAATCTTTGTATGCAGTTTGAATCAGTTGTAACCAATAGCCGTTTGTCCTTCAAGGATATTGCTTTTTTGGAATTGACTCCTGAAATGGCGGCAATCTTTGATTTGACTAAAGCTGGTATGGACTGGAAGCCTTTCATCGACAATCTGAGTAGTATAAGTGGAAACTTTACTAAGGAAAACTTAGTCAGCGATATTGATAAGCTCTACAATACAGGAATTGGCATGGCCGATTCAGGAGCATCAAATGTGGAAAATGAGATTGTTGGAAACAACTCTCTTCATGGCAACATTACAAGTACAGCGAATGCCATCTTAAACATTGCCAAGAATTCATATGGCATGTTCAATAATCTGAAACATGATTTGGGCGGAACTATGATTGGATTGATGGGTGGAAAAGCAGAAGTAAACAAACTCTTCAATTTATCGGATTACAATCTTACATCATGGCTGACTGATTATAACCAGGAGTCTTTAGGTAGATACTATACGCAGCGTTGGTATATCTACCGCAGAGATTCTGGTTCGGATATTTTATGTGATTATATGCCTCCTACAGATGACAAGAGTGTGATTAATGGCTCTCAATGGACTCGTTTTGACACTTCAGATCCTAGTTTTTATCCGAATTCGACTCAAATTGAACAGATTTTGAGAAATTCGGAGAACTATGCCGGCTGGTCAAGAGATAGAGTTTCACAATTAAACCGTTCCAATGATGGCAATTACTATTATATGGATTATTGGCTTAGTGCTTATCTCATAAAAAGAAATGGGAAACAAACCAAGAAATCTTATGCTTATAACATTAAAGTGACCAAAAGTTGGAATCGTACTGAAGAAATCTATGAAGACTACTTCGATTCCTATTCTATGGATCTTAATACATTCACGGCTCAGCTTTATGCTAAGCTATCAGAGTACAATGACAATGAGAATGGATATACCTACTATATAGGTTCTGATAGTAAGAACTACTATCAGGCAACCGATGCAGCCAAGCTTAAAGGTACGGAAAGTGTAATTATCTCGGTAACTTGTTCAGACGGTGTTTCTCTTGGAGAAGGTACAACCCAGTACAAATGTCGTTCGTGTGGCGGTTCATTAAATAACCATACCAAAGAATGCGTGATGCAGACAACATTGTCTGGAGATAATGAACTTGACACCTCTGAATTGGACGAAATGGAGACTGATGCGAAAAAACATATAGTCTTACTTGAAGCACAAATCAATGCGCTTGAAAAAGAAAATTCATTGTTAATCAAACAAATTGCAACTGCTTCAATTGAGGATGCAGCAGCCTTGAGACAAAAGTATAATGCGAACAAGACAAAGATTTCCGAGTTGGAATCGGAATTGGCAATCTACAATAAAAAACTTGAAGAGATATCTCAAGCAAAAGCTGAAGCCAATCAGGACAACTCTATTCAGACAGATGACTACTATCGCATCCCTGCTATCATGCAGGATTGCAAAACAGCCTACAATTTAACTTGGCAAGGAGATGGTTGGTGGGAAGGTTACACATACTACCGTAAAGCAACCATGCCCAACATAAAAGGAATTGTAACCTTCAAAGCTGTAGTAAGTATTGCCAGAAAGCCTAAATACTTTTTGGGTATCAAAATACATAGAGCCATCATTCAGATATCATGGAATCTG
>JAAZCF010000002.1 GCA_012513425.1 Bacteroidales bacterium | reverse complement strand
TTATGGCACAGAATATCCCGGGTTTCCATGGATCGGCATATTACTTATGACCATATTCTGCATAGTATGCGGAATCTTCTTTACCTGGCTTACCAAAAAGACAAATAGTTGTATTCCTGCTGTGCTTGCCCACGGCGCCCTCAACGGCTTTGCAGCTGCGCCGACTTTCTTTATTGCAAATAATGAAGATGTACTATTAGGTCCGACTGCATGCGGTCTTATAGGCATGGTAGGATTTATTTCCCTTGCTATTTTTATCCTTTGCGCATCTAAGCAAACAGTGAAGTCAGTATAATTTTGCTTACATTAGCATATTATTATTGGTTATCTACTGTTTTCTATGAAAAAGATATTCTTATTACTATGGGTTCTTTGCATCTCTTTAGCTGCCGGAGCCAAAGTCTTTGTTGCTCCCACCGGAGAGTGGAAAAAGACTGAACAGACTCATCGTCGCTCCGATTTTCCTAAAATCAATGAACAAGGCGAATTTTGGTTTCAATTTGAGTTGCCTTCTACAGCCCAGAAAGTGGAACTGTTTTTCAGCAACAAAACATACCCTATGCAGAAAGATGCAGAAGGCAAATGGAATATTATAATAAAGAGTGAAAAGCCAGGATTCAGAGAATATTTGGTGATAGTTGATGGAGTAAAAATCGGCGACTTAGGCACTAATCCAGTGTATGTCAACGGAGTTCAAGCTCATGTTGAAGCCCCAGCTCCTGAAGATAGTTTTTACGAAATGAGAGATGTGCCTCACGGGGACATCCGAGAGCATTGGTTCCTTTGCAAGACTGATTGCAATTTCCGCAGAATGATGGTCTACACTCCGGCAGAGTATGAAACAAGCGGTAGCAAACGATACCCAGTGTTATATCTGCAGCATGGTGCAGGTGAGGATGAGACCGAATGGGCAAACTCAGGTTATGCTTGTCGAATCCTTGATAACCTTATTGCCGAAGGCCGAGTAAAGCCAATGATTATCGTTATGAATAATGATTTTGTATATAAGCCTGGCGACAAAATCGTAAGATTGGCTATGTCCGAAAATTGGTCTGAAAACTTTGAAGAGATGTTCATTAATGAAGTCATTCCAAACATTGATGCTTCATACAGAACTATCGCCGATGCAGACCACAGAGCAATGGCAGGGCTATCTCTTGGAGGAATGCTTACATCAAATGTTGGCATGAAGCGACCTGACTTATTCTCTTACTATGGCTTATTCAGTGGTGGAGTCACTGACAATCCAAAGTCTGTTCATGATGGTATTATTTTTTCTCCTGCTTACAAAAATGTCAAACTCATCTTTATGAGCTGTGGCGATCAAGAATACCCAGAAAGAATTGCCAAAGGAGTAGAAATTCTTAATAACGCAGGAATCACTGCTGTTGGTCACGTCTCTGCCGGCACCGCTCACGAATGGCAAACATGGCGCAGATCTCTTTACAACTTTTTACCATTAATTTTCTAAAATATGCAGAGTCAGAGAATTGTATTTGGAGACTATTTACGCGTTATCGCGTGCTTTTTGTGATGTTGGTTCATTCTTCTGAAAATTTTTATGCTGCTGATAGTTCAGGTCTTGCCGGAAATGTTTCTATGTTGGCCAATG
>JAAZCF010000107.1 GCA_012513425.1 Bacteroidales bacterium | reverse complement strand
GTCCAAGATTTAAATGGAGCCAGTATGAGGTAGAAAAAGGTATATATTCTTATTGGAAATAAATATGAAATTAATTAGCTATAATTTAAATATTGGAACAGCACATTATAATGCTTTATCTAAATGCCAAAGAGATGGAGATGCTATTGCACAGAAATTTGGATTTAAAATATATTATCGAAATATAAAAGATAGTAATAGGTTACAACAAATAGTTGTTAAATACATCATTTTCTGTGGCTAATGCTTTCCGCTGATGATTTGCTACTTCAATATCCCATTTTGTTCTTTCAAAATCTTTCGCCAATAACAAAGTTTTTCATGCGTTTTGCCCATGTAACATATTGGGTTGTAGATATTAATTCTATTCGATTTCCCGAAGGAAATCTCAATTACGATTTAGATTGGATAAAAAGAGCTAAACGACTAATATTACCATCATATCAAATGTGGGATTTTCTGAAGGAACATGGGTTATCTGACAATAAATATGATATAATAATCCATAATTTACAGGATTACCTTACGAATTCAGTTAATACAAATATTCATGAAAAAAATGGTCCGATATGTTTTGCCGGTAATTTGGAAAAATCACAATTTCTCCATCAGCCAATAATGGCTGATATTCCTCTTTCATTCTTTCTATATGGTGCTCCTGTGAAGCTTCCATCCCATCATAATTATTTCTATAAAGGAAAATTTTTACCTGAAGATATCTCATCAATAGAAGGTGGTTGGGGGCTTATTTGGGATGGTGATAGTTGCGAAACATGCTCTGGATACCTTGGCCAATATTTAAAATATAATGCTTCGCACAAAATTTCTTTATATATTGTATCTTCTATGCCTGTTATTATCTGGTCTCAATCATCTGTTGCTCACTATATATTGAGCCACAATTTGGGGATTGCTGTTGATTCTCTTTTGGATATACCAAAATGCATAGCAGAAATATCAGAGGAAGAGTATGCCTGTATGGTAGATTGCGTCAATGAAGAAGCTAAACTGATGCGTGCAGGATATCATATTGGTTCCGCAATACAAGGAACAAAAAATGCTTAAGTTTATCGATAAAATTCCCTCTGTTTCTGTAGTAATTGCAACATATAATGGCGAGAAATATTTGAAAGAACAACTGGATAGTATTATCACCCAAACCTATCCAATCTATGAAATCATTATTTCTGATGACCAAAGTACAGATGGTACAATGCAAGTTGTGGAAGAGTATTCAAATAAGTATCCATATGTAAAAGGGTTTGTAAAGCCTATCAAAAATGGACTGAACGAGAATTTTATGTATGGCTTTTCAAAAGCCACAGGAGATTATATTGCATATTGCGACCAAGATGACATTTGGCTTCCAACAAAAATAGAAGTTCAGATGGCTGCAATTGAAAATAACTTAATGTGCATATCTACTTCAAGAGATTTTTGGAATGATGATAAAGATAATCTGTTGCAAGAGAAATCATTCTTTATGCAAAAAAGGATGTCATTAGAACATTGTATTCTTGAAATGAGTATGGGAAGTGGTCATAATATGATTTTCAAAAAAGAACTATTTCAAATTATTGATAAATACAAGATAGTTGACAAAACCTGGCCAATAGACGCATATTTAGGAATAATTGCTGATTGTTATGGTGGTTATAAAGTAATAAACAATGTATTGGTACTTAACAGAAGATTATCTTGTTCAGTGAGTGTATTCATCGATTCACAATCTATTGGTATAAACAGAGTTCAAAGAATCCGAAAAAAGATAATCTCTATTATTAAGGGAGACGTCGATAAGAAAATACGGCAGAATATACATTATTTTCAGAATATTTTTGATACCCTGCCAAATGCTACCAATACATCACATTGTGCATATTTATGCAACTTATACCTTAAAAAAGGCTTATTCGCTCGTCTTGTTTTTCACAAACATTATTTTCAAAACTGCGATTTGATTATTTGTAATCCATCGAAAAACAAAGCAAAAAGATTTTTACAATATTTATACCTTGTATACTGCATCAGTCGAGTGATAATTAGTCCTAAAAGCAAATATTGGGAACAGCGTTATTTTGGCAAGCTCTAATAATTCATCCCGAATTATCTTCTATAAATCTTCACATACGCCCATTTTACGACTTTGTCGAGGAGTGAGTTGCAGCGCTCCAAGGCAGCGGGCCAGCGGCGGCGGTGCTTTTGCCAATAAGTAATATAATTGATGCGCAAGAGTTTGTTATCCGGATAGAGCTTGAAAGAAAGCCCATCGCGCCTGCATGCTTCCATATATTTATCAAACATAGCTCCAAATACTTCCGCATTGAAGCTATTTCGCGGCATATCCAATAAATGAAGCTTGAACATAACCCTGAGCCGGTTTTCAATATATTGCTTCATAAAGGCTCTGCGGACTTCACTTACAGCGGCAATATGACTTTCATAATACTCCAGAAGCCTATCTGTAACCTTTTCCAGCTGAGAAGCACTGCGAGCCAACACGACAGGATTCATAGTCTGCCCTTCCCTATCGAGATTGTACTGATAAAGATTAATGTCAAGAAAAACAAGAGAAGCAATGTGAAAAATGGGCAAGAAAGCCAATTCTGTGTCGGTGTAGGAAATACCTTCGCTTTGGTGATAACCAATATTGCGCAGCAAATCGGTGCGGTAAGCGATGGCGTGCATCAAAAAGAAGCGGATATATCCATCTTTCAACACATCATCGGCCTCATAGACTTTGCCATATTCATAAGGCTCTTTTCCCATGGTGTTGTATTTGAAAACCTCTTTAGCCCCACCAGACCCAAGCTGAGTGAAATGAGTCACTGCCAAGTCGGCATCTATGCCACTCAGAGCAGACAAGAACTGCAACAAAGCCTTTGTGTCATTAAAATCATCAGCATCAAGAATTTTAACATAACTACCTTTTGCCACAGGCAAAGCAGCATTAATGGTTGAGCCATAATTCCCATTAGGCTTGTCAATAACTGTGACTGTTGATGGAAAGCGACTGGCATAGCTGCGAGCAATGCCAAGAGAGCCATCTTTGCTGCCATCATTAACAACAATGACTTCCAAAGATTCCAAAGCCTCATCTGCCAAGAGAGAGTCGAGGCATCGGGGCAAAAGCGCCTCCATGTTGTATGTAGGAATGATTACTGAAAGGACTTTGCTCATAACTGCATATTTAAAACTATTTCAACTATCGGAGCCATATCGTAATATTTATATTCAGCAAGGCGTCCTCCAAAAAGTACATTTGTCTGGGCATCAGCAAGGGCCTTGTATTTGAGATAAAGCTGATTGTTTGGCTTATCGTTGATAGGGTAGAAAGGCTCCATGCCTTCTCTCCACTCAGAAGGGTATTCCTTGGTAATTACTGTCTTGGGACAAGACTCCACTTGAGGGCCAAACATTTCAAAATGTTTATGTTCTATGATGCGAGTGTAGGGCACATCCATAGAAGTATAATTAATGATGGCATTGTTTTGATAGTTAGGCTGGTGGAGTGTCTGCTGCTCAAATCGAAGACTGCGATACTCCAGTTTGCCAAAGCAGTAATCGAAATATTCATCAAGACAGCCGGTAAAAAGGACTTTCTCTGCTAAAGAACTCCAATAAGCCTTGTCAGAAAGAAAATCTACTCCGCATCGTATCTCAATGCCATCAAGCAAACCATCAATCAAGCGATTGTAGCCGCCAATAGGAATGCCTTGGTATTTGTCGTTGAAATAGTTGTTGTTATACTCAAAGCGCACAGGCAGTCTGCGAATAATAAAGGCAGGTAGTTCGCTGCAAAAGCGGCCCCACTGCTTCTGAGTATACTCATTAATCAGCTTTTCATAAATGTCGCGGCCAACAAGCAATAAAGCTTGCTCCTCCAAATTGCGAGGCTCATCAGCCCCTTCACTATGCATTTTTTCCATAGCTTCAGCCCTCTGCTGCTCAATGATAGCCTGCGCCTCGACAGCTGTCTGCACTCCCCACATTTGATGGAAAGTGTGCATATTAAACGGCAAATTGTAAATTTCTCCATGGAAGTTTGCTTGGGGCATGTTGATATAGCCATTGAAAGGAACTATCGAATTGACAAAGTCCCAAACCTCGTTACTGGAAGTGTGGAAGATATGCGGGCCATATTTGTGAACATTGATGCCCTCAACATTCTCGCAATAAAGATTACCTCCTGTATGTGGACGCCTGTCAAGCACCAGGCAGTGTTTTCCAGCCTGAGTCGCTTTCCATGCAAACATGGCTCCATAGAGACCGGAGCCAACAATCAAGTAATCGTACTTTGTCATGATTATCTCTTTAAAAATGGAACTAATATCGCCTTTTTAATATAAATAATCCAGAGTTGGATGAAGTATTTGCAATACAATTTTTTCTTATTTGCAAAGGTCATCAGCCACGCAAATGAAGCCCTTTTTTGAGAGGCTCTGGTCTTGTCATATTTATGACTCAAGGAATTGTCCATTATTATATAATGATAGCCACATTTCTCTATTTTCACTATATTTTTTGCTACAAGAGCAACTTCGGCAGCAAAAGCGCTATCTTCAGCCGATCTCGTTGGTGGAAATTGGAGATCATTGTTGACTATAAGCTGCCTCTGAATTAGACAAGCATGACCACACACACAGCTATTATAGTGAGTTAGAAAATGCTTTAAATTTCGGAAAGGCACATTGTAGATTATTTTAGATACGCCGTCTTTATCTTCATAATAATTTGAATAAAGAAAATCTGCTTGAAACTCTTCTGCACTCACAAAAAGCTTTTCGTAAAGATCTGCCTCAATCCAGTCATCTGCATCCATAAAAGAGATATATTTACCTGTGGCTGCTGTTATCCCCACATTTCGAGCCACACCAGGGCCTCCATTGGCTTGGGTGGCAGTAAAAATAAAGCTTACAGAAGCATTCTTTTCGGCAAATGCTTTGGCTTTCTCTATTGAATCATCACTGCCATGATCATCAATCAAAACGATTTCTATTCCTTGCAAACTTTGGTTTACTATCGAAGTCAGACAGTCCTCTATCCATTGTGAAGCATTATAGACAGGAATAATGATTGATACCTTCATAGCTACTTTTTAAAATTGTCCACTATAAATTTCTTAAATTCTTTATAGATTGTG
>JAAZCF010000106.1 GCA_012513425.1 Bacteroidales bacterium | reverse complement strand
TGGCACGAGACCTTTACTACAAAGATTGATTCATTGAGATTGCTGACCGATTAAAATAAAGGGAGAGCGGCATGCCCGGATGCTGCTCTCCTTTTTGCTGTGTGCCTCTGTATTCGATTTTTATCTCTTAGACGGTCTGCCCTGCATATGCCACCTGTCGTGGCTCTGTATGCTCCGGACAGCCTGCTTCAAACTATTAGCACGACCGTGCTGATGATATGGATGTGATGCCTTATGCTTGTGGAATATAATGCATGTTCCCGGTGTCGGATACTCTGGATTATGAATGAACCAATAATGGCCGGTGTTTCGGCTCATCACAGTCACATCAAAGGCATCTGTGAAGATGATGGAGAAGTACTTAGGATCCAGAGCGGAGAGATCAGTTGCATCAAACATAGTCTTTCCCCTGTCCCTTAGCATATTCTGCCTGCCGCTCTGCAACAAACTGAGCATGAAGCGCCTTCTTCTCCTTCAGGAATCTTTCATGCAGTTTTCTGGTTTCCTTCTCCATAAACGCCTTTTCTGCCTCAATCATCTCCGCTCTTGCAGCGTCCAGGCTAATGATGAGCTTGCCGTCCTCGCATCTGACCAATATCGGATCTCCAATATGGAACCCAGCAGCCTCCAGCCACTGCCCCATCAAACGAATCGACGGAACAGGCTTGTAGTTGTGCCCGCTCAGCGCACAAACCTTCAGTTCTCTTTCGTTCTTGTTTGCCATGTGTTTGTCCTCCTTTTTCAATCGACTATTTTGGCTTGAAACAAAACAAGCTGCAGATCTCGGATCATGTCCGCATCTGCAGCTTATCTATTCAAATTCCTATTCGATTGTGAGGCTGAACCTTAGGTGGTAGAATTCTTCCCTTCGTTCTTGATGCGATAGTAATCTGCCATCTCCACATCAAGCGTAATATAGGACTCTTTCTTCTTGCTTTGGGTGTTGCTCAAGAGGCACACAGTCTCGACATGTGTCTACACTATGATTTGAGCACTGATTTTCCTGATGTACACTACTATTTGAGGACACATTTTCGTCGCTCTTTTTACTCTTCGGACCAAACTTTGTTTTAGCATGATCGAAGCTATCCTTGAATCCGGTTTTGTATATAAAAGTGACCTTATAGGGATCTGCATTTCCGTCATCGTCGTACCCTCCGACAATGACTTTTTCAACAATACTTTCAAAAACCGCTCTATCAAATTCTTCAAGAACCTGATTCTGAGTAAGAGTCTTTCTGAAGCCTTCTATTCTCTTGCGAAGACTATCGTCTCCCTGTACCTGCTTTTCATAGTATTCAAGCTGAGACTGTGCTTCTGCATATTTAACCTCATATTCAGCATCCATTGACATATAGGTTTCTTTATCTATCCCGTCATCAACATATTTATCAAGAAGTTTTTTTCTTTTTTCTTTGTATTGCTTGACCTCTTTCTTAGCCTTCTGATAGTTCTTCTCGTTGGCATCATCTCCAAGAGTCTTCTCTATCCTACTCAGAAACTCATTCATTACTTCCTGATTATCTGAACACAAAAGTCTATATGATTCTATAAATGCTTCCTCTATGACCTGTTCCGGAATACCTTTTGAATCGGGACATAGCTTTTTGCCACCCTTCGTAGATGTAACACACTGCCAAATAGTCTTTTTATACTTGGATGAGCTGTGCCATTTTCTTCTTGTGAGATGACCACCGCAAAAACCACATTCTATAAGAGAGCTAAACGCAAACATTCTACTGTACTTTTCTCTCTTGCCAATCTCAACATGGTGCTGTCTTCCACCATTACGCCTTTCTCTCAGAGCCTGTGCTTTTTCAAACGTCTCATGTGAGATAATTGGCTCATGATGATTTTTTATAAAAAAGCGATCTTCCTCTCCAAGATTATCAAGCCTTCTCTTAGTTATAGGATCAACAGTAAATGTCTTTCCTAACAGAATGTCACCTGTATACTTTTCATTATTGATAACCCCCATGACGCTTGAAGATGTCCAAGGATTACCCCGTATAGTCATGATGCCTTGCTCATTAAGCTCTCTGGCAATCATCGTGCTTCCGGCTCCTGCCACATATCTTTCAAACATATATCTGACAGTTTCGGCTTCTGTTTCATCTACCGATATCGTTTTGGTCTCTATATCATACTTATAGCCAAGGCAGCCCTGAAATCCTACAAGCTCACCCCGCTTCATCTTCATCTTAAGACCCTTTTTTACATATGCAGAAGTGTTCTCTACTTCCTGCTGTGCCACAGAACTTAGAATGGTAAGAAGGAATTCTCCATCCTTGATAGTGTTAATCTTCTCAACCTCAAAATAAATAGCAACATTCTTTGTTCGGAGCTGCCTCACATACTTTAGGGTATCCAGTGTGTTCCTTGCAAACCTCGAAAGACTCTTTGCAATAACCATGTCGATCTTACCAGCCATGCAGTCTGCTATAAGCCTTTGGAAGTTCTCTCTCGTCTCTGCTTTGGTTCCGGTAGAAGCCTTGTCAGCATATACTTCAACAAATTTCCAATCGGGATTCTTCTTTATTAAATCAGTATAATACTTAACCATAGAGTCATAACTCTTGATCTGCTCTTCATCCGCAGTACTTACTCGACAATACGCAGCTACTCTGAGGCGGTCTTTTCTGCCTACCGCCGCAGAATTGTCAAAGTTTGTCTTTGCTTTTATAACTTCAACTTCCATATCCACCTCTCATTTTTGTATCACTATCGTAATGTACTATGAAAAATATAAAATAATACGGTAGATAAGTCAAGTTTTAAGATCAGATATTACGCCATAATCTCGCATAAGTACCACTAATATTCTTTTATATTCCCTATCATCAATCAGGTGTTTGATAAGGAGCTGTTTTAGCATAGACAGTTGAATGCTATAACGTAATAGCTTCTTATTATCTATAGCGACCACCTCCACTTCTCATCTCTCCAATAATTAATATCTGCAGGCAAAAAACTGTCTGATTCACAGATAGGCTTTTGCCCACAGACATTCAAAAAAATCCTGCAAGTAGTTACCAGGTTCGTAACCCACATTGGCGTTGCACCACCTTCGCTAATTGGTTTCCCTCGGGAAAATGTATCATTATCACTGGAAGTATCATCGCCGCGACAGCCCTTACTGTCGTTAGCCAGAACAGATAACGCTCGCTGCAATATAACCGCAGATCATCGCACCATCCACTTAGCAAGCTCCACATTCCATACGTCTTGCAGAATGACCATATTCTGTTTTCAAGGTTCACTCCCACCGTAGTGGTGGCAATTCTTACATCGGACTTGTCAGCCCGAAAAGCCTATAAGAGACACCATGCCTGCTAAAACACTTAACTCTTATGGACTTTATGAGAATGACAAATAAAAGGTGTAAGAATGCCAGAAAGTTCCGTTTTATTGTTATACTCTGTATTTCTCTCTGATGAGCCGCATAAGAGCCATCATGATTTCCTGGCTGCATTCTTCTCGACACTGCTTGTTAAGCCAAGGTGCTATATGATACACCACTCTGTTTATATAGTCGCTGTGACGATCGAGTATGTATCCGAGAGCCTGCATACTTCCACTCTTGGCAGCAATGATCATGTCGTAATCAATTATGATTTTTTCTTCTTCCATTCTTCTTAGCCCTCGCTTTCTTCAGCCCGTTATATTTGTAGTCCCTTGCTCGTTCAGGAGTGATCCCCAGGAGTTTTCCAATCGAATCAAAATCGTAGCCAAAGCCTACAAATAAAATGAGTGCCTCTTTTTCCCTTTCCGTCAGATTATCAAAAACATCGCCAAAGCCGTCGCTTTTAATTGCGAAGCGTATATTTCTGATAATCATCTCAATTTCTTCCCCCAGTTCGTGACTGTTTTCCACTGCGATATAGTCTCTTAAGCTTCCTTCACTGAGAGATTCAAGTGAAATGCCGCTGTTTCTTCTTTCCGCAGCACTGGCACTTCTTGTCACGTTCCTTGCACAGTACCAGATGGAGTCTCTCATAAATTTCCAGAAGTCTTCCTCCACCTCCCGCTTTTCAGATTCGTTCATTCAAAAGTTCCTCCTCTTCGCAAGGAACTTTCAAAACATCCTTACACTCCTTTACTGTGTTTTGATATGCCAAAACATCACGGATAAAATAAAAAAATTTTTATTTTTTTATTCCGATAGGCATCACCTCCCCTGAAATAGCCGTAAAAAAGCCATAAAAAACCAGTCATAAGGGGTTGACTTGCGATTTTTTATGCCTTATAATTCACTATGTATCATATTATATATTATATAGCGTGATTTTATAAGGAGCAGACTATGCTTTTTGAATATTTGAAAGAACATTACGATGACGGGGAGCCTATCTTCCTCGATGATATTCATATAGAAGGAATGCGAAGGGATAACTTCCGCCAGCAGATCAAGACACTTGCAGACGCAGGTAAGATTGTGCGATATGAGAAAGGGATTTATTATATTCCGAAGAAAACCCGCTTCAGCTCATCCGCCGGCCCGACTCCCGAAACGGTAGCAAGGTACAAATAT
>JAAZCF010000105.1 GCA_012513425.1 Bacteroidales bacterium | reverse complement strand
GTGGAGTCAGTGGTTCATCCTGCTGTCTTACGAGATTTCTCATCGTGGTGTAGTTGCCAAAATTCAAAATTGATTATCTTTGAATCTGCAATTTATCTTGAGAAGCCTGGTTTGAATAATTTGGCAGACTTTGTGATAGTAGTTACTGCTCCTCAAGAACAACGGATTGAAAGAGTAATGCTCAGAGATGGCTTGCCTCGAGAAGCAGTGCTTGCCAGAATCGAAAGTCAATGGACCGACCGCCAGCGCATAGACAAGGCAGATTATATAATAGAAACTAACGATAGGGATGCCATAATCCCTCAATTAATATCAATAATACATAAATGGCAACAGATTTAAAAAAAGTGTTATCAGTAGCAGGCCAAACAGGCTTGTTTAACTATCTTGCTCAATCAAAAAATGGTGTGATTGTAGAAGAATTTGCTTCTAAACGTCGTACATCTTTTTCAGGCAATATCAGAGTAACTTCATTAGGTGATGTATCAATATATACCAATGACGATGAACTTTCATTGAAAGAAGTTTTCAGAAAAATGAATGCTTTTCTCGGTGATGCGGATGCTCCTTCTCCAAAATCTGATGAAAAGACAATCAAAGATTTTTTTGCAAATGCAATAGAAGAATATGACCGTGACCGCTTCTATTTTTCACACATGAAAAAAGTTCTTGAATGGTATAACCTTTTGAAGCAATATGCATCTCTTGACTTTGAAGATGACCAGCTAGAGCAAGAAGAAGTAGAGGACGCCAAAGTTGCAAAACCAGAAGTTGCCGCTAAAAAAACAGTTGCGAATAAACCAACTGCAAAGAAAGCTCCTGCCAAGGCCACTTCTACAAAAGCTGCTTCAGCTAAAGCTGCTTCAGCTAAAAAATCTACCAAATCAGTTCAAAGAAAAGCAAACTAATTTGAAACTGCAGCTCATAACTCTTGGCTGCTCAAAAAACCGAGTAGATTCTGAACACCTACTTAAGCAAATTGAGCAGGCCGGGATAATTATCGTGCCGGAAAGTGAAGACGTTTTTGTTGTAAAGCCGGATGTGATTGTCATTAATACATGCGGCTTTATTCAAGATGCCAAAACAGAGTCTATCGAGGCAATTTTGTCTGCTGTAGCAGTAAAACAAAATGGTCTTGTAAAGAAGGTTTTTGTGTGTGGCTGTCTTTCTCAGAGATACTTTAATGAACTTAAGCATGAGATCCCTGAGGTTGATGCTTTTTTTGGTGCAGATGATCAGCCTGGCATATTAAAGGCTTTGGGCATATCTTTTAGTCCATCTTTAGCTTGCTGTCGTCATTTGACAACCCCTTCTCACTATGCTTTTTTAAAAATTTCTGAAGGCTGCGACCGTAATTGTTCTTATTGTGCAATTCCTCTTATCCGTGGCCCACATCGCTCGGTTCCGATGGAACAGTTGCTTCAAGAGGCTGAGATTTTAGCAGCGAATGGAGTTAAAGAGCTGATAGTTATTGCCCAGGATACGACATATTATGGCTTGGATTTGTACCAGAAGAGAATGTTGGCTCCTCTGCTGGAAAAGCTCTCCGAAATTAAAGGGATTGAGTGGATTCGTATTCATTACAGCTATCCGGCTGCATTCCCTATGGATGTGTTGGAGTTGATGGCTGTCAATTCGAAAATTTGCAAATATTTAGACATCCCTTTGCAACATTC
>JAAZCF010000104.1 GCA_012513425.1 Bacteroidales bacterium | reverse complement strand
TTAAATCCCTTTCTTTAACTATTTTTTTAAGAATAAATTCTGCCATAGGACTGCGGCAAATATTTCCATGGCACACAAACAGAACCTTCATTCTACCAATGGCCGCCTGCTCCAGCTCCACCAAAATGACCGCCACCAAAGCCGCCAAAACCACCACCGATACCACCACCGAAGCCACCGCCGAAGCCACCGCCGGATGAACCTCCGCCCCAAGAAGAACCTCTATTGGAACCTCCCAAAATCTGAGAGAGTATAATGATATCCCATAGATTTAATTTCCTTCCATTGGAACCACTGCCGATATTTGTTCCGCTACCGCCGCCTTTTTTACCGATAATTCCAAGAATGAATATAAATATGATTATGAAAAAGAAACCAAAACCAAATAAAGCAGCCGCTCCTTCATCTTCAGAGTCGTAATAATCATTAACAGATATTTCACCACACGCCAAAGGCATCAACACATCCAAAGCTGCATTAACAGAGGCATAATAGTCATTGTTTTCGCGCAATGGAGGAATCATCTCGAGCTCCACAATGCGCTTAGCAATGGCATCAGGAATTGCTCCTTCCAAACCATAGCCAACAGCAATAAATACCACTCCATCCTCATTATTTGTCTTTGGCTTTATCAGCAATACAATTCCATTATTGAAATTCTCATCTCCCACCCCCCATTGTTCTCCAATCTCATTAGCCACGACAGCCTCATCCTGTCCATCCAAACTTGGGACAGTCACTAACAATATTTGATTAGAAGTTGTATCATCAAAGGACACCAGTCTATGTTCTAATTGTGACAATTCTTGATATGAAAAAATTCCTGCAAAATCATTAACCAACTTTGGGGGATTTGGCCTTTGCGGAATTGTTGCCAGACTTGTAAAGGAAATCAGAAAAGATGCTAAAAAAAGCAATAGCTTTCTATTCATTATCTTCTCCTCCGAATGAAATGGTGTCAGGTAATTCATTAATATCATCTTCCTGATATGAGAAGAACTCAGAGAGTGCCTTACCAACAGCTTCTATTGCATTGACAATACCGCCGACAAAATCGCCTGAGGCAAAAGCTGACTTCATTTGACTTAGAATTTCATCCCAAAAATTTGCCGGAGTTACCTCATTGATTGCAATATCGCCGATAATTGCGCAAGCTTTGCTCTCGAAAGCCAAATAAATCAAGACACCATTGCGAGCCGCTGTATCATACATTTTCAATCTGTCAAACACTTTGACAGCTCTTGTCATAGGATCAGTCTGGCAAATAGGCTCGATATGAACTCGTATTTCACCACTAGTGCAATGCTCAGCATGCATAGTAGCTGTTACAATCGCTTGTTGTTGCTCTTCTGAAAAAAATCGATTAGCCTTCATTAATTTGTATCATGCTTTCTAACACATCTGACGGCAAAGGCAATATCATCAATATTGCTGTAGTTAATACCACATGCATTTTCATCAAAATAAATATAGCGATAATATGCTTGGTCTGCAGATTTAAGCTTTGAACTCCACCACATGCCATATTTACCCAACTCTCTGTAGATTGTATTGCCTCCCAAACTATAGCCGGTTGGCAATGCATTCCAATAGTATTTGTTGTATTTAGCATTATCAGGAGAAATAGGCCACATTTTGCTGCCATTAAAAATCGCTTCAACTGTCAACTGCTCACCTACACCGGGCCAATTTTTGAAGAAAGATACTTCTTCCTCGCTCAATAAAGAGCCAAGATACGCCCAGTCTTCTGCAGTAGGCACTGTCCAACCCTCAGGGCAGACTCCTTGAGGACCGCCTAGAAAGCCTTCACCCTCTACGCCGCCTGTTGCTTCTGTCCAATTATATAGTCTTCCGAACAAGCCTCCCAAAGCTTCGTTATTCTCGTAAAAACCACCGGCTCCTTCCCAAGCCAAATTTTCAGCAAACCACTCAAGGTCTTCTGTATATGAAGTACGATAAACTTTTCCATCGCGCTCATCTGTTATTTGACCTCCTTTAAATTCACGTCCAACCAACGACTTTTCCTGACTGATGAGAGTCACAGTTTTGGAGGCTGTAAGGCTGTAATATTCAGGATTAACCGCCATTGCTGTAATAGTAAATGTACCTTGCTCTGACGGCATACGTATCACCAACTTTTGACCAAGCAAAGTATCCTCATATAACTCTGGAATACGCCACTTATATTGAATTTGTTCTGGATAGTAAACTCCATCAACAGAAATTGTAACAAGTTCCGAACAATCTATATAATCAGGGACATTTAAATTGAGAGTACCTGTCATATGAAGCTTGGATTCAACTACCGCTTCTTCTTCTTTTTGGCATGAAACAAACGAAAATGCCATAAGAACTATTATCAACCAAGAAATGCCTTTTATTTTATTCATAATTAAAATCTATCCCCTATTAGTCTGCAAATATAATTATTTATTTATTTTTGCAGTTGATTTAACCAAAATCATGCCAACAGCTATGAAGCATAAATTGCTCTTATTTTTGATGTTGATAAGTCTTTGTGCTTGCCAATCAGAGCGATATGTCATCATAGATGGTTATGCCCAAAGTAGTTCTTACCATATTAAATGTCTCCTATCAAATTCACTATCCCAACAAGAAGTGGCTCAGAAAGTTGACAGCATCTTTGTAGCAATTGACAAATCTGTTTCAGGATATAACAAAGGCTCACTTTTGTCCAGAATTAATAATGGGGAAGATCTTGTTTTGGATACGATTTTCATTGACCTTTTTAATATTTCAAAAGAAGTTTGGGAGATTAGCGATGGAGCCTTCGACCCTTCTGCCGCACCGCTTTTCGATTTATGGGGCTTTGGATTCAAGGATAGCACTATCACTGTCAGCCAAATAATAGACGAAGCCGCTGAAATGAAAGCCTATGTTGGAATGAATTTGTTTTCATTGGAATCACGTGCAGACGGTACACATCTTCACAAAGTAGATAGTCGCAGCAAACTTAACTTTAATGCAATAGCCCAGGGATATAGCTGTGATTTATTGGCTCAACTTTTAGACGACTATGGCAGTTCCAGTTATATTATTGAGCTTGGAGGAGGAGAAATTGTAACCAAAGGTGAGAGAGATCAAGGAGGCCCTTGGAAGGTTGGAATTGACAAACCTGAAGATGGCAACAACGAGTCGGGAACCATACTTCAGGAAGTAATTTCAATAAGCAATTGTGGATTGGCAACCAGTGGTAATTATAGAAAATACTTTATAGAAGACGGGGTTAAGTATTCTCATACTATTAATCCTGTTACTGCTGCGCCAGTGAGTCACTCTTTACTTAGTGCTTCGGTCATTGCTGCTAGTGGAGCATTGGCAGATGCTTATGCCACATGGTTTATGGTCATAGGAATCGATGCCGCAATGGAAGCTATCAACACCCTCGACGACCCTAAGATAGATGCCTATTTAATTGTTGACAACAATGGTCAAATGAACCTTATTTATTGTTCTTGTCAAAAGCCTCAACAATCTTTGTAACCAAAGGATGTCGGACAATATCCTCTTTCCCAAAATTGATTACACTTATTCCGCGAATATTTTTCACTAGAGCAACTCCCCTTTCCAATCCTGAATCACTTTTATGAGGAAGATCGATTTGAGTTACGTCACCTGTCACAATAAACTTTGCCTCGCATCCCATGCGTGTCAAAAACATTTTCAGCTGCCCCAAAGAGGTATTTTGGGCCTCATCTAATATTACAAAAGCACAATCCAATGTGCGACCTCGCATATATGCCAAGGGAGCAATTTGTATTGTACCATCTTCCATTAAAGCTTGAAGCTTTTTTGCAGGAATCATGTCTTGCAGAGCATCATAGAGAGGTTGCAGATATGGGTCAAGTTTATCTTTTAGATCGCCAGGCAAAAAACCCAACCTTTCTCCTGCTTCGACAGCCGGTCTGGTCAATATCAATTTTTTTACTTCTCTGTTTTTCAAAGCTCTCACGGCCAAGGCTATAGCAGTATAGGTTTTACCTGTTCCCGCAGGACCCAAAGCAAATATCAAATCGTTATTATAGTATTCTTGAACCAACTTCCTTTGATTTGGAGTGCGGGCTTTTATGCATTTTCCATCATTTCCATATACAATGATATACTCATTGTTGTCTTTCATGTCCACTTTACCTTCTTCGGCTTGCCTGCTCTGCCCATCAAACAACATATCAATGTCATACTCATTAATGACTCCTTTCTGCTCCTTGATAGCAAGCAACTTCACAAAAGCAGATTCAAATGCTTCAATATCATTATGAGCACCTGAAAGCATCATTTGTTGACCTCTTGCTATAGCTTTTACTTTGGGGAAATGTTGTCTGAAGAAATCCAAATATTTATTGTTGACTCCATAGATCTCAACTGGGTCAAAAGTATCAATAGTAATAATATCCTCTGTCATGTATAT
This sequence comes from Bacteroidales bacterium, assembly GCA_012513425.1. Taxonomy (GTDB): domain Bacteria; phylum Bacteroidota; class Bacteroidia; order Bacteroidales; family UBA932; genus Equibacterium. The sequence continues at coordinate 1,321 of JAAZCF010000104.1, read as the reverse complement.
TTAGTGAATTCAAAAACAATTGTAAATATACGTTTTTTTTGACTTTGATTTAATAATGGCTAATTTTGTGTGTTACAAAATTCATTTCTATGAAACCCTTACAACTCTTTTCTCTGCTTATATCTGCTTGCTTGCTAGTATCAAGCTGCGATTTCATTCGATCTTTGGCAGGGAAGCCAACATCAACAGATATAGAGTTGCTTAAGCTCGAAAAAGAGATGGCATTTCAGAAAAAAAAGGCTGTACAAGACTCAATAAATGCCGCACAGGCAGAGGCAGAGCGTCTATTATCTGAACAACAGCAAAACTCAACTTTTTCTTCACAATATTATTTAGCCCTTGGGGGCTTCAAGGTGACAGAAAATGCCCTCAAATACAAAGAGCAACTAGAAAAAGAAGGATATTCAATCATCCTTATTCGATTTAAAAATGGCTATGATATGTTGCTTGGAGGAGGTGCTGATACCTACAAAGAAGCACAAGCACAATTAAATGATTTCATAGAGAATGCAAAAAATTGTCCATACGATATATGGATTTATGACACATCAACCAACCTTCACGAATAGAAAATAATGGAAAAACCCACAGTATTTACGGGAAAACATATTGCTCTTGGCGCCAAAATGGCTCCATTTGCAGGTTTCAATATGCCTATAGAATATACCGGAATCAATGACGAACACTCATGTGTCAGAAATGGCGTCGGAGTATTTGACGTATCACATATGGGCGAAATATGGGCCAAAGGCCCTAATGCAACTGCATTCTTGCAATATGTCACATCCAATGATGTATCCACGTTATTTCCCGGCAAAGCTCAATATTCTTGCCTGCCAAACGGCAAAGGTGGCATTGTTGATGACCTTATCATTTACTGCATTGATAGCGAAACTTATCTATTGGCAGTGAATGCAGCTAATATTGAAAAAGATTGGAATCACCTCTGTGAAAATACAGCCAATTTCAAAATGACTCCTGGCAAAGAATTGTATAACGCATCTGACGAAATCTGTCAACTTGCAATACAAGGTCCAAAAGCAATGGAAATAATGCAAAAAATAAGCGATAAAGATGTGCTTTCGATGGAGTATTATTCATTTCAGAAGTTGACTGTTGCCGGCATTCCAAATGCTTTTTTGTCTACCACTGGCTATACCGGCAGTGGTGGATGCGAAGTATATGTTGCTAATGAAGATGGAGACAAACTTTGGAAAGCTGTGTTTGAAGCAGGAGAAGAGTTTGGGATTCGCCCTATTGGTCTTGGCGCAAGAGACACTCTTCGTCTAGAAATGGGCTTCTGCCTATATGGCAATGATAT
>JAAZCF010000103.1 GCA_012513425.1 Bacteroidales bacterium | reverse complement strand
GTCCATCTCAACTTTATTGCCTTTTTCATCTACTTCAGATGGATTACGTGCAATATTGCCCATTCCACCGCCGAATTTAACCCCGTCAGCTGTAACATATTCATATTTAGTGTCTCCCCGGTTGTCAAGATAGACTCCCTGTGTTTCACTTTCTTTCATAAAACCGAATGTTCCGAGATATATCCAAGTTCCTCCGCCCATCTGCTGGTTTACAAGAAACTCAGTGCTTCCGCCGTTGTGGTGAACAGTATAGTGAGCGCTTTTCGTACTTCCTTTCAATGTCCCGTATGACACATAGACTGCATATTCTCCGCTTTCAGGCACTTTTGCTATCCAGTGGGCAATGCTCAAAGAGTCTCCGCTCTCTTCAGTTACACATTTTGCCACTCTTGCGGTACCCATTGAGAAGGGGTTTTCCTTATATAAGTAGGTGGCTTTTTTATTTGCAAATCCAGTCCAGTGTGTCGGTCCCCATGAGAGAAGTCCATTTGTTTCATAGTAATTGCCTCCATTAAATTGAGATTCATCATTGTCAACAATGATCTCAATACTTTGAACATCTCTCTCCCTTGGGAGTATTACATTCGCTCCTGCATTTTCCAGCATTGGAACGAGGAAAGGCAGAACATAACTCTGTGTATACAAGTCTTCAACAGTCTCAAATATGCGGGCACGCTGCCATTCCCATCTTTTAAGGCTCTGTTCATAATAATAGCCATGACTTTGCCAGACAGCTATATGTCTGCCTGATAATCCATTGGAAGGATTGGATGGATTGGATACTCTCCGTACAAGAGGATATTTTTCTGCTTTGAAAGCGTTGCTTTTAACACCATCAGAGCGTTCTTTTTTTGAATAATAACCGGAACTCAACTTCTCAAGTGGAACATTATTAACTGTAATAATAAATTTATTTGAGTAATCAGAATATTTGGCCGGCATTGACTTCTTAACTACCTTATAAATCCTTTCAATATCAATGTCTCTGACCGGATATTCGGCGAGAGTGCTGCAAAATGCAATATTCAGAGTGTCGTTTTTAACATCTGCGCGCCTTACAAATATTTTTCCGGCAAGATCAGCCTTATCGTACATATAATTGTCTATTTCAACAGAAACGTTTTTAAATCGCTCTCTTGCAACATTATCCACTCGTCCCTGGGCGGATGCAAACAATATTGTCGATAAGGAAATTAGAATAAGCAAAGAAAGTTTTTTCATAATAATTTTGTGGTTGCTATTGCATTTTAACCTGCTAATTTACTATTTTTGTAACGATTAAAAGATTAAACCGATATGAAAAAATTGTCTTTAGCAAATTTGCCTACCAAAATCAGAAAAATGGAAAGGCTTTCATCTCTTCTTAATAGCAATATTTATATCAAGCATGATGACCAGACCGGTTCGGAATGGTCAGGAAACAAGATAAGAAAACTTGAATTTTCAGTAAGAGAGGCTTTGGAAAAAGATTCCGATCTTCTGATTACCTGTGGTGGTATTCAGAGCAACCATTGTCGTGCGACAGTTGCTGTTGCTACTTATTATGGAATGAAGTCTGCTGTGTTGTTGAGAATATCAGAACAGCCACCATTAGAGGGCAATTATTTTCTTGATAAATTGATGGGGGCAGATGTCAGATTCTGTACTAATGATGAGTATAGGAATAACCGTCAAGAGATTATGGAAGAAATGGCAGCCAAATATCGCAAAGAAGGACGAAAACCATATATAGTTCCTGAAGGAGCATCTAACGGTGTCGGTGTTCTTGGGTATTATAATGCTATGAATGAGATAGTAGAGCAGGAGAAAGAATTAGGGATAAAGTTTGATACTATTGTTGTTGCAACCGGATCGGGTGGTACCTGTTCAGGGCTTAATATAGCAAATATTATAAAAGGATATGGTAGAAGGATTATTGGAATGGCTGTATGCGATGATGTGGATTATTTCCAGAGTATTTGCTTGAAGATTGGCATTGAATCTCTGCCTTATCTTGTAGAACAGGGTGAAATATCTGAAAGTACCGCAAAAGAACTTGCCCATACACTTAAAAAATCGGATTTTGAGATTGAT
>JAAZCF010000102.1 GCA_012513425.1 Bacteroidales bacterium | reverse complement strand
GTTTACTATTAATTCTTGACTTTGTGCCACAGTTGAATAGATCTCATCCATTGTGTTTCCATACTTCTTCTGACGAGAAGGCTTTTTTGCCACCCAAGCACGGAATGCATCGTCATTATCTTTTCGGCGTTGCTCCACATTCAGCTTATCAATTTGTTCATTCATACCAATCCAATTTTTCCAATAGTTGGAAGAACTAGAATACTTGCTTGAATATTTGATACGGACTGCAGGGTCAGCGAGCATATCTTCCAAAAGAGCATCCTGTCGGCGACCGCGGCAATATATGCCGGCCTCATTCTGAGCCTTTACCATTGTGATTTCCGGACCTGTAAGATAACGATTAGTTGAGCCTGGAAAGCCCATAATCATTGAAAAGTCGCCTTCTTTAATACCCTTCAGAGACACCGTGAGATGTTTTTGGGGGTTATAAGGCACATTGTCTTTAGAATAAGCAGCCGGATTACCATTTTTGTCGGCATAAATACGGAACATCGAGAAGTCACAAGTGTGTCGAGGCCACATCCAGTTATCTGTATCTGCACCAAATTTGCCAATTGAACTAGGAGGAGCTCCAACAAACCTGATGTCTCTGTATACTTTGTAAACTACCAGATAATAGGTATTTCCACCAAAAAAAGACTCAACTGAAGCAGATAAATATGGAGCTTTCTCCGTTGCCTCGTTTACTATTTCTTTGCTAATGTATCCCAGCAATAGATCTCTCTCCTCATCACTGTTTACATTTTTCAATGCTTTTTCAATTCTGTCTGTCACATCAGTGAAACTCTCAATGAAAGTAACAGAAAGACCCGCTGCAGGCAGTTCCTGATCATAATTCATTGCCCAATAGCCGTCAGTCAAATAGTCATGATCCACGCTGCTGAGTTTTTGAATAGCGCTATATCCACAATGGTGGTTAGTCAGCACCAAACCTTTATCTGACACTATTTCGGCGGTACAGCCACCACCAAATATCACTATCGCATCTTTCAAAGATGAATTGTTGATGCTGTAAATTTCTTCAGCAGTCAGTTCACATCCCATTTCCTGCATAGTCTTGATATTCATCTTTTCTAGAAGAGGCAAAAGCCACATGCCCTCATCTGCCACAGCTGAAAAGCTGAAAACAGACGCAGCAAGCATTGTAATAAAAATTTTCTTAAATGTGTTCATTTTAATCGTTTGTTTACCACAAAAGTAATAATTTGATTTCAAAAATTTATTAATTAGCTTTGCAAGCTATTGAAATTAAAAAATCATAAACAATACATAAATGAAAAATTACAATACTGACAAAATTCGCAATGTCGTCATTATTGGTGGTACCCGCAGCGGTAAAACTACTCTTTCTGAGGCTATGTTGTTTGAAGGCAAGGTCATTGACCGCCGCGGTACAGTTGAAGGCAAAACCACTGTTTCCGACAACACTGGAGTTGAACAACTTTATCAGCGCTCTATCTACTCAACTCCTTTGTATGCTGAGTTCATGGACCACAAAATCAATTTTATTGACACTCCTGGCGCAGATGACTACATTGGTGGTGTAATTTCTGCTTTAAATGTTTGCGACTCAGCCATCATGACAATCAACGCCGGTCAAGGTGTTGAGGTTGGCACAGAGATTATGGGTCGTTATGCTGAAGAGCACAAAATGCCTATGATTATCGCTGTCAACCAGCTTGATACAGATAAAGCCAATTGGGATAACACAATAGACAGCCTACGCCAAGCTTTTGGTGGCAAGCCAACCATTTTTCAATTTCCTGTTAACCCGGGTATTGAATTCAATGCTTTCGTTGATGTATTGAAAATGAAAATGTATAAATTCTCAGGTGAAGATGGTAATTACGAAGTATGCGATATTCCTGGTGATTTGAACGGCAAAGCTGAAGATATGCGCGCCAGCCTCATGGAAATGGCAGCAGAAAGCGACGAAGCTCTCATGGAGAAATTCTTCGACGCAGGCGAGCTCTCCGATGAAGAAATGCATATAGGTTTGACCATAGGCTTTGTAAACGGCACTTTGTATCCTATTTTTACTATCTCCGGCAAGAAAGACATCGGTGTTCAACGTCTCATGGAGTTCATCACTGAGGTTGCT
>JAAZCF010000101.1 GCA_012513425.1 Bacteroidales bacterium | reverse complement strand
TCCTAAAAATGGAACATATTGTTGATAAGGGATAATCTCAACGCCAGGCACAAGTTTGCTCTTATGATAAAAATTAATGATACCTTTAGGGCCTATCATCAAGGCAGTATTGTACATATCGTACCAGTAATCATCTTGAAGTGGATTAGCAGCCACACTGGCTTTGGCTTTTGATGTAAAAATTCTATATGTCAGAGAGCCGAGTAGAAAATCAATTTGTGGATGTTGTTCAATAAAACTCTCAATATTGCAGTATGTGCTGTTTGACGTAGGATTATCCAAATCTAAATTATAGCCAAATGTTTCCGGCGTTATCACATAACAAGTATTATCGCTAATCAAAGGTTTGGCCAATGATAGAAGTTTTTCATCTTGAAGATTCTGGTCGAGGCCTCCATGCTTTTCAGTATAGGCATCAATATTTGGTTGCACTGCCACTACTTCCCTAGCCTCTCCCACTTCTTGATAATTGGAATAAATGGCAAGAGAGACAATTGGTGGAACAACAAGTAGTATGGCCGCAAAGCCAATCAAGGCTATGCGACCTCTACCTTTTGTTTTATATATATTGTAAATAACGGCGGCAGTGAGAAGAATCAACAATGATCCTCCCAGAGGGCCTGTATATTCAAACCATTGAGCTAACTTTGGGCTTGTTGCAAATGATTCACCCAAAACTAACCATGGCCATGAAATTTCTACCATTTGGTATATTCTTTCCCAAACGAGCCAAGCAGATATAAATAACAGATATGGCAAAGCTCCTTTAAGACGCTTTTTCGACTTCACAAACAACCAAAATATGAAGAACATCTGAAGGGCATTGATCGAAATTGCAGCAATTGCACCAATAGGTGATATCCACCATATCCAAAAGGTCGTTACAGCATTAAACAAAAAGAATGCTGAGAAATAAAGCCAATTCGCGTGCTTGATATGGTTGTCACTGCATCCATCTGCTAAAGCAAACAATGGTATAAATGCAAACAACGACAATATAGCACAACCGGGCACAAGAAATGGCAGCGAAGAAAGCGCAGTAAAAAGAATAATCAGTAACCAAATGGTTTTACATTTCATAGAATTATTGCTTTACCGGCCAATAGATAATGTATCTTGAATCGTGGATTTTAAAGAAAGGTTCCAATTCAAAACCATCAGCTGTTGTAAAGTGCAATGATTTGCCAGAAATAGGCTGCATAGAAGACATCATTTCATCAGGATTGATTGTTGGAACATCTTCTAGTGGAACCTTTGGACCATGAGCGATATGAGCCCAACGGCCGTCATCTGCAATTAGACCTTCCAAATCTTCTGTTCCTGTTTTTGTACCAAGAAGAACTGGTCCATACATAAAGGCCACAAAGCCATCTTCATGATTAAGTGTTTCTTGATAAGCCTTCATCGGAAATGATATCTCAACTACATCACCTTCTTTCCACTTACGGTCAATGGCTACATATCCGTTTTGAGAATCAGCGTTTACTGCTTCTCCATTTACTGATACTGCAAAATCATCGCACCACCATGGATGTCTGATCATCAAACGAGCTTGTGTATTTTTAGCAGAAATGGTAAGCTTGCTGGTTTCTGAATATGGATATTCCGTCTGTTGTGAAATTTTCTTTTTCTTTTCTTTCCAATTCAATTCTTAAGGAATATAGAGATTAACATACAAATCATCACCATCTTTTGCATAGATAAACTCACCATATTTGGCATGATTTTCCATACCGGTACCAACGCAGCACCACATGCCGCTATTTGGCTGAGAATATACTCTATAATGTTCTGGGCGGGCAGGAGTAAAATATACGTATCCACCATGCTCAGGATGTTGAGTAGAAAGGATATGGTTTAGAAGGGCTCTTTCCATAAAGTCAGCATAACTAACATCATGATTAACTCTGAACAGACCTTGAGCAAGCTTCAACATATTGTTGGTATTGCATGACTCAGGACCTTGAACATCATCAATATAATCCAGCCATTGTTCTGAAGTTGGAAAATGCTCACTACGGCTGTTACCTCCAAAAGCAATGCTTCTGTCTTGAGATACTATTTTCCAGAAGAAATCAGCAGCTTTGTTATATTCAGTAGCTTCATCTGGCAAACCGGCTTTTGCAAGCATTTCGCTGGTTCTTTCGAAACCAACTGCCTTTGGCACTTGAGTATTGGCATGTAAACCATCCAAATTATCTACACCTTCCAACATGCTGTCAAAGATTCGATGATGTGTGAAACGTTTGGCTATATCCAAATATTTGGTGTCACCGCTCATTGCATAAGCATCAGCATACACCTCGTTCATTCCACCATATTCTGTGTTGAGCATACTTTCCATTTGTTTGTCATCAAGAGGCTCAATAACACTGGCACCCCAATCACAAAGGTCAAAAAACATTTTTTTAGCCATCTCACTTTTGCCGTAATACCATGCATCACGAAGACCTGCAAATGTTTTATGCATATTATACCATGGAACCCAGTATTTGCCTAAAATGCGAACATTTCCACTTCGCACTTCGTCCCATACTTTTTGACCATCTGGCACACCCCCAACATATCCATTGCCAAGTGCATCTTTACAAGATTTCATTTCTGAAAGCATATAGTCCATGCGCTCTTTGCACCATTCATCACCAGTAGCACCATAATACATAGCCAAAGCAGACAAATAATGTCCTGTCACATGGCCATCCAAGCCTGACCAATTGCTGAAAGGCTCAGCTTTTGGTTCAAGACCAGCTTGAATAAGATACGGAGCCAACAGCCTATCCACATCATATTGTTTAAGTGTCTTAAGGTTCAAATCCATAGCGTGTTTGAACGGGCCTTCAAGGAGCTGTACATCTGCCAATTCAAAAGTAGAATCGTAAAAAGAATTATTTGGAGTAGAGCAGCTGACCATCAAAGAGGCAGCTGTTACTACTAGTAAAAATGACTTTTTCATAGTTATTCTTTTGCGAAATTAATAACATAGTTCTTTATTGTTCCATTATAGTCGCAACGAACCACTGTGTATTCATCAAGTGTTGAAGCTGGCTCAACTACAACTTTCAATCTCTTGTCAGTTGATTTGGCTTTTACTACAGGCACTTTTTGACCTTCTACAACAGGATAGCTGATTTCATAAATATTCATATCGACAATACCGTTCTTGTTATTTGATTTTGTAGGCATTGCAGGTATTTCGATAGCTTGGCCATCTACTGAAATTGTAAATGTTGGAGGAACTGGACGATCAATTTTCTTACTGTTGCTTTCAAAGCCAAGACCAACGATGTCGCAAATTTCCTGATCGCTGCCGGCAGCGATCAAATAGATAGCATGCTTGCCATCAAGGTTGTCAACAGCTTCAGCTACATCAGCAGAGAAAGCCGTTGTCGTATTTGCAGAGCCTGCAGGAACATCAATCTGAGCAATTTTTTGACCATTAAGGATTTCATTTGGAGCATCCATCCAAACTTCAATAGAGAAAGCAGAAGAAGTTTTTGGAGTAAGAAATAGCTTGAAAGAAGTGTTATTTCCTGGGGTTGTTCCCTCAAATGGAAGCAAACCTTTTTCAGCTTGTGCCAAACCGCCAAAACCGAAATATTTATAACCGATAACATCACCGCCATTTACAGGGCCGATTATCATATTGTTATCCCAAATATCATAGCAATCTTGTTGAGAACGTTCATTAGTCATGGAACAAGCATAGCCGGCTGAATAATAACGATATGGATCCAAACCATACATGAGGAAACCTTCTGAAGTGACTTCAGCACCTGTGTATTCCATTCCATTAGCTGCTTTTACAGTCCATTTTTGATCTGGAGCATAAGGGTCGAAACCGGTAATTACTACTTTACCACCATTTACAACAGAATCTTGATCAACAGTGATATTCACAGGAGCTACCATCACTTGGCGTGAATTCATATTTCCACGTGGAGCTCTATGATAGAATATATACCATTGGTCATTGATTTGTAACAAACTGCCATGAGTATTATGACCAGGATAGTTTGTTTCCAAAGCACTACCATCATCATTCAAGCCAATTGACCTTGCATCAACAACGACACCACCATTTTTGTATGGGCCAAGCGGGTTGTCTGCATAAGCATAGCGAAGAGTTGCATTGCTGCTGCCCAAGCCGTATTCTTGTCCATAATAACCGCTATAAACTACAACAAATTTATTTCCAACTTGACGGATTGAAGAAGCCTCAAAGAAACCGAAGTTTTTAGGATCTTCGCCCGGAAAGAGGTGTTTGTATTCTATCTTTTCTGATGCAGCAGGAATATTCATTCTACGGCCAAAAGCAGCACCTGAAGGGATGAAAGGAGAGCTGACTTCAGTACCTGGTCTCAATGAATACATTGTGTTTTGATCTAGCTGAACTGCAGAAGAACCTTGGAATCCGAAGAAACCATATGCTCTAAATCCGATGTTATAGTCAGGATCGTTTTGATCTGTAACATATTCAATAAAAACACCTGGGTCAAAGCCCATAATACTTCCTTCTTTCATTACTGCAGGATCTTCTGTTGCATTAATTGCTATATAAGGGCCGGCTGGTCTGTCGCTTTTGCAAACCATTGCTCCTCTGCCATTACCCATGTTGTTTGGATAAAGGTAATAGGTTTTGTTACCATCTTTTCCAACAACCTCAACAACGTCGGGAGCATACATTGTGTCCCATTGGCCATTAACAAAATATGAGAATATTGCACCTTCATTGCGCCATGCAGTAAGATCTTCTACAGGGGCTGACCATGCTCTAATATCAGGGCCGCAATAACCTCTTGCAAAAACATCGTGAGATGTAAAAATATAAACTCTGTATTTGCCAGGATTATCAGGGTCTTCAAAGAGACGAGGCTCACCATCAGGATTGTGGTCCCACAATGGCAGATAAGGGTTTCCTGGATTTGAATTGACAGCCTTTACAGAGTTTTGATAACTGAAAGGCTCCATTGGAGTAGTAGTGTTACAAGCTGCCAACGTTACAAGAAGAGTAGTTGAAAGCAAAACATTACATTTGTTAAAAAGCTTTTTCATAATGGGATTATGGATTATATTTATAGGTTTGCACAAAGATAGCAATTTGACTTAATAATGGGTAAAAAGTATTACTTTTGCCGCATAATAAATGTCATTTATGAATAAGACTAGTCCTCAATGGTTTAGACTCGACAACGCCGCAAAGATATATCCTGCTTCCATGAGTTTAAGTTGGAATGCAATGTTCAGAATGTCAGCCACTTTGAAAGAGGATATTGATGTAGCTTTGTTAGAAATAGCTCTTAGAAAAGCTTTGAAACGTTTTCCTTCTATAGCTTGTCGTTTGATTCCCGGATTGTTCTGGTACAGACTCCAACACCAAGAGGGCATCCCTCCTATCAGACAAGACGTTAATAATCCGATGGGTAAGTTCAAATTTAAAGAAAATAATCATTTTCTTTTTATTGTAAGGTATTATAAAAACCGCATTGCTGTGGAGTTTTTTCATGCTGCTACTGATGGTTATGGCGGGCTTTGCTTTATGTTATCTTTAGTCAGAGAGTATCTCATTCAGAAGCATGGCATAAATATTTCCACCAACGACTGTGTTCTTTCTCTGGATGAAGCTCCGAAACGTGCAGAAATGGAAGAGAGTTTTTTGAGATATGCCAGGAAAGAAACTATTGGGAGGACAGAAAAAACCGCATATCACCCATCCGGCAAAATGTTATCCACCAATACAATCCGCATTATTTCCAGCACGATTCCAAGCGATGAATTACATTCTCTTGCTAAAAAATACAAAGTCAAAGTTGGAGTATTGTTGACAGGGTTGTTATTGATGGCTATTGCAAATGTCCAAAAAACAGAAAAAAGAAAAAAGAAAACAAAACAGCCAGTAAAAGTGTCTGTGCCGGTCAATTTAAGACAATTTTATCGTAGCACAACTTTGCGTAATTTTTCCTCATACATTAATCCCGGAATAGAAAGTCGTTTCGGTGATTATTCTTTGGAAGAGATCTTGGTGCAAGTGAAAAGCACTATGGATGCTTGCGTCACTGAGAAGCAGATGAATGCCAGGTTTTCTGAAAATGTTGCTGCTGAGTTAAATTTATTTATCAGGATTGTTCCTTTGTTTTTGAAAAATCCGATTTTGAAGTTTGTGTTTTTTCTACATGGAGACAGATATGTTTCCACTACCATCTCAAATCTAGGCAATATTGATGTTCCTGTAGAAATGTCTGAATATATAGAAAGGCTTGATTTCATCCCGGGCAGGCCTTTTGATTGTCGCACTGTGGCTAGTTGTATTAGCTATGGTGGCAATACTTTTATTAATTTTACAAGGACGATGAAGGATCCTATTGTGGAAAGATATTTTTTCAATTCACTTGTGGAACTCGGTGTCCATGTTTTTGTCGAAAGTAACAATATATAATTATGTCATACTGTGTTCATTGTGGAGTTAAATTGTCTGATGCCGAAAAAGTATGTCCCTTGTGTGGAACTGAAGTAATTGATGTTCACAGACCTTTATCATGTGAAGTCAATCCTTTGTTTCCCGATTATAAAGACACATTTACCATCATTAATAAAAAATTTATGGTGATGTCGATGTCAATTATTATGGCTATTCATGTCTTTGTCACAATAATTGTGGATTTATTAGTATCTCCAGGGCTTTCTTGGTCTCTCTATTTATTAGGTTCAATATTGTTAGCCTGGACCCTAATTGTGATACCAAAAAATATTTGCAAAAATCCTTATATCTGCATTGTTTGCGATGTAATTATGTCTTTATTCTTGCTTCTAATAATTAATTTATTAGGCGACAAAGGCCCATGGTTATGGCAGTTGGCTTTGCCTTTGTGTCTGTCATTAGGCGTCTTGGCGATGCTTGTTACATTTATTATGCGCAGGCATGGACGCAGACGTTTGGCAAAATATGCCATTTCAGGTCTTTTACTTTGTTTCTATCTTGTAGAAATTGATGCATTAGTTCATCTGTTCAGGATTAATTATTTTGCCCTATCGTGGTCGCTCTATGCTGCAGCTCCTACAGTAGTACTCAGCGTTGCTCTGCTGATAGTTGCCAGCGTCACCCCTCTTTACGAATGGGTACGTCGAAATATGTTCGCATAGGTCGATTATTTCTCATACTGCCATAATGGCAGTTTTTGTGGAGTGGTTCTTATTTTGCGTGAGATGGAAATAAAGGAGAAATGATTATGAATAAGAATGTTGAAATC
>JAAZCF010000012.1 GCA_012513425.1 Bacteroidales bacterium | reverse complement strand
TTTAATGAATATTGACTAATTCCTCAGCAGTCGCTATTCTAGTCTTTGGATTTTGGGGGTGTAGCTCAGTTGGTAGAGCGTTTGAATGGCATTCAAAAGGTCAGGAGTTCGATTCTCCTATGCTCCACAGGAAGTCCCACAAAAGAGACTTCCCTTTTTTATATATGAAGAAATTCATTACCATTCTAATAGCTGTTTTTGCCACATGCTTGTCATTAACAGCCCAAGATGCAAAATGGAGCATCATTGCCACCGAAACAGACAACAATACTTTTCGCGTTGAAGTAACTGTCATCATTCCAAGTGGCTGGCACATCTATGACTTTGAGAAATATGTAAATGGTCCAAACCCAAGCTCAATTAACTTTAATCTTCCAAAAGGAGCTAGTAAAACATCCGAAATGACAGTTTCTAAAGAGCCTGTACGCTACTTTGACGAAATTTACAACATGGAAATAGGCTATTGGGACGGAGTTGTGAGTTTTACCCAAGACGTCAAATATAGCGGAGATATTGCCACAATATCTGCTGATATAGAATGGATGTCCTGCAATGATACCTCTTGCACACCTCCTCAAGAAGTGCAATTATCCTCAAAGATAGGCAGTTCGAAAGCATCGGTCCCCTTAGAAGCCGCGCCAAAGGCCGCGCGCGGCAATCTTTGGGCAATGATAATTGAGGCCTTGCTTTGGGGCTTTGCTGCCTTATTGACACCTTGCGTGTTTCCTATGGTGCCAATGACTGTATCTTTTTTCTTAAAAGGCTCTGAAAACAAACAAAAAGGAAGATTCCGCGCCTTGATGTACGGAACATTTATCGTTGCACTATATACTCTTCCAATTGCAGCCATCATCATAGTCACAAGGCTTTTGGGAGGCGATACTGTCACTGCAGACATTTTAAATTGGCTCTCGACACATTGGATTCCAAACATCTTGTTCTTCTTGGTATTCATGATTTTTGCAATATCATTCTTTGGGGCATTTGAGATAACATTACCAAGCAAAATGGTCAATCAATCAGATACCAACGCCAACAAACGAAAAGGATTGGGTGGAGTATTTTTCTTAGCTCTGACTTTAGTTTTGGTCTCTTTTTCTTGCACAGGCCCTATTGTTGGCACAGTTCTCATAAAATCTACTGCAGGTGAATTTTGGGCTCCTATTGTCACAATGCTTGCCTTTTCATTGGCTTTCTCTCTCCCATTTGTGCTGTTTGCAATGTTCCCTAGTCTACTCAGAAGCCTGCCTAAGAGCGGAGGATGGCTAAACTCTGTGAAAATTGTGCTTGGTTTCGTTGAAATTGCCTTAGGCTTGAAATTCTTATCTACTGCCGACCAAGTCTACCATTGGGGACTGCTTGACAGAGAAGTATATCTTGCAATTTGGATAGTATGCTTTACTCTGCTTGGCTTTTACCTTTTGGGGAAAATTAAGTTCAAATATGATTCAGATTTGAAATATGTGTCAGTTGGAAGATTGGCACTTGCCATCATAGACTTTGCATTTGTTGTATACATGATTCCTGGTATGTGGGGCGCACCATTAAAAGCTCTTTCCGGCTATCTGCCGCCAATCACTACTCAAGATTTTGTATTGGATAAATACCAGCCTACTTATCAGACTTCTAGCCTTGAAATTGCTTCGGGCCGAAAATACAGTGACTTTTTGGCTATGCCACTCGGTCTTGATGGGTATTTTGATATTAATGAAGCAAAAGCCGCTTCGAAAGCCGGCGGGAAACCACTTTTTATCAACTTTACAGGTCATGGCTGCGTCAATTGCAGAGAGATGGAAGCCAGAGTATGGAGCGATGAAAGAGTGATGTCTCTCTTTGATAATTTCATAATTTGCGCCCTATATACTGACGACAAAAAAGAAATTGCTGAAAATGATTGGGTCACGACAGCTACCGGCAAAACATTGAAAACTCTTGGCAAAATTAATGCACATTATGCACTAAGCGAATTCGGAGTGAATGCGCAACCTTTTTATGTGCTTATGAGTCCTGAAGGAGAGATTATTTCCACTCGCGGATATGACCTCGATGTGGAAGCTTTTGTTTCTTGGATGGAACAGGCTCTCTAATTAAAGAGCATATCCCACAGTGTGAATAAGTGTAATTACTTGAGTTGGAGCAAGTCCTAGTATCTTGGAGAGTTGCTCTTTGTCAATCAAAGCTCTTGTGACACTTGAAAGGCCTTCTGATGTACAGAACAGATAGATATTTTCACTGATAAATCCGGTGTTTGCATAGATGGTTTCAATAATGCCTTGCTCTGTTTTGCCTTTTATTTTGGCTGTATCGCTCACCATAATAACATTTACAGGAGCAGTCCACACATAGTCTTGACTGCCTGTAGCGACTCTGAAATCACCCTCACAATGGGCTCTCAAAACATTATCAATAGCGTCATAAATATACACTCCACTAGGAAGACAAACATACAATTCTATTTCCTGTCTATTATGAGAAGACGGAGCTGTACGGCGTTTTTCACATCTGAAGCCAAAAGCGGCCCATAAAAGATTGCTCAATTGTTGTTTATCAAGCTCTTTTGGAGAAAAAGATCGAAAAGAAGCCCTTTTAGAGAGAGCATCCATAAGTGGCATGCCTCCGGTAATCTGAGGAGAAGGAAGTTGAATATCTTTCATTTTTATACTATTGAAAATCGGAAAAAGAAGCTATCGCTTGAGGAGTCCCCAAGTCTTTTATTATTAATTCAGGGCAAAATTCGGCTTCAATCGGGAATATATCACATACAGACAAATAGAAGTCAATAATGGAGAAGCATGAAGGCCATTTATCCATATAAGGAAACAACTGAGGGCCAAAAATATGGATACCTGAAAAAGCAGCCTTATAATAATCTGAGGGGTGCATGTTCAGTGCCGGTCCTCTAATTTCACCTGTTTTTACATTAGTCCATCCGCATAGTTTCGAATCTTTGTCAATCAGCAAATATCGACTAGTTTGTCGTTGACTGACAACAAGCCTGGCGGCAGCTCCTTGAAGGCCTTTTGAAAGAAAAGAATTTAGGTTAAGATTAGATACAATATCAACATTGTGAATAAGAAAAGTCTCATTACCCAACAAATCTCTGGCGGCAGCAACAGCACCGCCGGTGTCAAGAAGTTGCTTTCTCTCATCGCTAATCAATATGTTGCAGTCAAAATTATTATGTTCTGCCAAATAATCTTCAATTTGATCAGCAAAATGATGCACGTTTATAATAAAATCGTTTATTCCTGCCGCTTTTAGAGAACATATGCAGCGCTCAATCAAAGTGCGACCATCAGCCTCTACTAATGCCTTTGGCTTTGAAAGAGTCAAAGGACGAAGTCTTGTCCCCAAGCCGGCAGCGAAAATAAAAGCTTTCATTGTTTTTTTCTCCAATATGGTTGCTGAAGATGATTTTCTATAACTCTGACATTTGAGAACTTAGATTGCAAATAACCAGCCAACGAATGAGCACAATAAACACTTCGATGCTGCCCACCTGTACAACCAAACGAAAACATAAGGTGAGAAAAGCCTCTTTCTAAATATTTGCTTACATGAGACTCAGCCAACAGCTTAATTGGCTCCAGAAATGTCTCAGAACTCCCATCTTGTTGTAAAAAGTCGACTACATTCTGATCTAGACCGCTGGAATATGCATAAATTGAATATCTGCCTGGGTTATTAATGGCCCTGCAATCAAAAACATAACCACCACCATTGCCGCTCAAATCTCTGGGCAGACCTTTTTTGTAAGAGAAACTATATACCTCAACAGTAAGACCATCAAAATATT
>JAAZCF010000100.1 GCA_012513425.1 Bacteroidales bacterium | reverse complement strand
GTACCAATGATTGATCCATCTATAAGAATTATTGAAAATGCTGATAACTTACTGGTAGTAGGTACATCTCTGAATGTATATCCAGCTGCCGGACTCATACAATATATTACTCCTGGCAGACCCATTTATTTGGTGGATCCTAATCCTATGCATCTTGGGTATAAACCATACACACAAATTAAGGAAGTAGCCACCAAAGGCGTTGCCACTTTTGCAGAAATGATAACCAAATGATAGATTGCTTTATTTTAAACGGAGGGCAGCATGTTGCCTCCCGTAACAAGTTACTTGCTTGTCCTTTAGTAAAAAATGTCTTTTTGTGCGATAGTTTCCTTTCAAGCGATGACATCCGCAAGATAGCCGGGCAGGCCGTTTCTCCTTACACTCTATTTTATACCAAGGCCTTCCGTCTTGATTGGGTGCATTATGCCATAGAGAGAATGTTGCAGATTGCAGCTGACACAGATGCAGCAATGCTATACTCTGATCGTTTCATAAATGTGGATGGTTGCATAAAATTTGCTCCTGTGATTGATTATCAAAATGGCTCTTTGAGAGATGATTTCGATTTTGGCAGTGTGCTGTTATTCAAGACTTCTTCCTTAAAAGAAGCTACCGCTAAAATGACGACTGACTACAAATTTGCAGGCCTTTACGACCTGCGACTGAAAGTGTCTCAACAAGGTAAACTAGAGCACATTAATGAATATTTGTATTCTGAGGTTGAAACAGATACTCGCAAAAGCGGGGAAAAGCAATTCGACTATGTCAATCCAAAAAATCGCGAAGTGCAAATTGAAATGGAGCAAGTTTGCACCGAGCATTTGAAAGAGATTGGAGGATATTTGAAGCCCACCTTCAAGGACATTGACCTCAAAAAAGAATATTTCCCATGCGAAGCATCAGTAATTATTCCTTGCAAAAACAGAGTCCGCACTATTGAAGATGCCATCCGCTCTGCTTTGAACCAAAAAACCACTTTTGATTATAATGTGTTTGTTGTTGATGACAACTCAATTGATGGTACAACTGACATTATCCGCAAATATGCCGACAACCCTCGTTTGATATATGTTGCGCAAGATACTAGTTGGCATGCAATCGGTGGAAATTGGAATGCAGCTCTTCATCATCCTGCCTGCGGCAGATTTGCCCTGCAACTTGACAGCGATGACTTATATAGCAGTGACAGCACAGTGCAGAAATTTGTAGATGCTTTCTATGAACAAAATTGTCCTATGGTTATCGGTAGCTACCTTATGACCGACTTTGAAGGCCGCCAGTTGCCTCCCGGCTTGATTGATCACAAAGAGTGGACTCCCGACAATGGGCGAAATAATGCTCTGAGAATAAATGGCCTTGGCGCCCCCAGAGGCTTTTACACCGGCCTTCTGCGTAAACTCAACTTTCCTACTACAAAATACGGAGAAGACTATGCTGTAGCCTTGAGAATCTGTCGCAACTATCGGATTGGACGAATATATGAGGTATTGTATTATTGCCGCAGATGGGAAGGAAACAGCGATGCTGATCTTGAAATAGAAAAAGTAAACCTAAACAATACATACAAAGACAAAATACGCAGTTGGGAGCTTGCTGCCCGCATTGCATTAAACAATCATGACTAAAGATCAAAAAAAAATCTGCGTAGGCATCCTATCTGCAGATAAATTGGATTTCTTTCTAAAAGGAGGCTATACCTGCAACGGCGCGAAAGCCGACGGTAGTTTTTTTGCTGCAATGATAAACGGTAAAATAATGTGCTATGGCCAAAAATACGACTTTGTTGAATTCAAGGCTGTGGGCAAAGATGCTTGTTTCACTTTGAAAAACGTCACTTTTGGAGTAGATTTTCATTGGCAGAGCAAAGAAGATCAAATCTTTAAAGGTGACTTGAGATTGCTGGCCAAAGACAATAAAATTATTGTCATGAATCATATTGGCCTTGAAGACTACCTTACCAGCGTCATATCTTCTGAAATGAGTGCCACGGCTCCTCTAGAATTTCTAAAAGCTCATGCTGTAATCTCTCGTTCTTGGTTATTGGCGCAAATTGATGGCAGCGTGTCATCCTCAGAAGGTAAAAAAGATAGCGTGGAAGAATTGATTACTTGGCAAGACCACGAAGACCACGAATTTTTCGATGTTTGTGCAGATGATCATTGTCAGAGATATCAAGGCATCACCAAAATCAGCACAAAGGCAGCTAGAGAAGCTGTCAAAGCCACTTGGGGGGAAGTTTTGATGTTTGACGATCAGCTTTGTGATGCGCGCTTCAGCAAATGTTGCGGAGGACAAACTGAACTTTTTGAGAGTTGTTGGGGCAAAGCAGATGTGCCAAACTTACAATCTTTTGAAGATCCGTTCTGCAATATGTCCGACCCTGAGATATTGGGCATGGTACTTCCTGATTGTGACAAAAAGACAACGGATTTCTTCCGCTGGGAAGTAAAATATAGTACCGATGAATTGTCTGAAATAGTAAGAAATCGCACAGGCATTGATTATGGAGACATTCAATCATTAGAGCCTATAGATCGTGGGCCTTCAGGACGCATCACTAGGTTAAAAATTGTTGGCAGTCTGCGTACCCGCATTATTGGCAAGGAACTAGAAATTCGCCACACACTATCGCCGAGCCATCTTTATAGCTCAGCCTTTGATGTTGAGAAGACAGACGATGGCTTCGTTTTGCATGGTCGCGGATGGGGACATGGCGTGGGCTTATGTCAAATTGGCGCCGCTGTGATGGGGACAAAAGGCTATTCCTATAAAGAAATCTTGCATTTTTATTATCGCGGAGCTGAGATACAGTCATATTAAAATAAGAGAAGCGTCCAAATTGGGTGCTTCTCTTATTTTAAATAAAAGTCTAATAATAAGACTACTCAGCGCACTCTTCCTTCAAAGCAGCCTGAGCAGCAGCCAGACGTGCTATAGGAACTCGGAAAGGAGAGCAAGAGACATAATTCATTCCTATCTTGTGGCAGAATTCTACTGAAGCAGGGTCACCGCCATGCTCACCGCAAATTCCTACTTTTAGGTTCTTGCGAGTAGCACGACCTCCTTCAATACCAATCTCAATGAGTTTGCCTACAGACTCTGTATCGATACTTTGGAATGGATCGAATGGAAGAATCTTATTGCTAAGATAGTCATTCATAAATGAACCGATGTCATCGCGGCTGAAGCCGTATGTCATCTGAGTAAGGTCATTTGTACCAAATGAGAAGAATTGAGCTGTACGTGCCATACGGTCACCAAGAAGAGCAGCACGAGGAATCTCAATCATAGTACCAAACAAATATTGAATATCCATGTCATATTTTTCTTCAACCTCCTTGTGAACTCTTTCGCAGATACGTTTTTCAAAGTTCAACTCGTTCACAGAAATAGTAACAGGAATCATTATCTCAGGATGTGGGTCAAAACCTTCAAGAATCAACTCAGCAGCAGCTTCAAAGATGGCTCTGAACTGCATTTCACTCAAAGTTGGGAAAGTAATGCCCAAACGGACTCCACGGTGCCCCATCATAGGATTGATCTCGTGAAGAGCTGCACCACGTTTTTTGATTTCAGTCACTGACACGCCAAGCTCTTTTGCAAGCTCTTCTTGTTTGTCGCGAGTCTGAGGAACAAATTCGTGCAATGGTGGGTCAATAAGACGGAAAGTAACTGACTTACCATTCATCACGCGCATTGTAGCTTTTGTAGATTCTCTTACATAAGGCTCAAGTTCTTTAACAGCATTATCACGTTCTCCAGCAGATGCAGTATGAATCACTTTGCGAAGTTTTGCAAGAGGAGCTTCTGAGTTTTTGCCATAAAACATATGCTCAATACGGAACAAACCGATACCCTCAGCGCCAAATTCTATTGCTTTTTGAGCATCTTCAG
>JAAZCF010000099.1 GCA_012513425.1 Bacteroidales bacterium | reverse complement strand
GCTTAAACGCAAGAAATATAATCTTTCCATTGGTGATGAACTTCCAAACGGAGTCATGCAATTGGCTAAAGTTTATGTTGCTAAAAAACGTAAAATCAGAGTTGGTGACAAGATGGCGGGACGCCATGGTAACAAAGGTATCGTTGCCAAAGTGGTTAGAGATGAAGACATGCCATTCCTTGAAAATGGTACTCCTGTAGATATCGTTCTTAACCCTCTGGGTGTGCCAAGCCGTATGAACTTGGGACAGATTTTTGAGACTGTACTCGGATGGGCTGGAAAAGAACTTGGACTTAATTTCGCCACTCCTATCTTTGATGGTGCTTCTCTTGATGACATCTGCAAATATACTGACAAGGCTGGACTGCCTCGTTTTGGAAAGACATACCTCCGCAATGGTGAAACTGGTGAACTGTTTGACCAACCTGCAACAGTAGGTATCATTTATATGATTAAACTCGGCCACATGGTTGACGACAAAATGCATGCTCGTTCTATTGGTCCTTACTCACTCATCACTCAGCAACCTCTTGGTGGTAAAGCACAATTTGGTGGTCAGAGGTTTGGTGAGATGGAGGTTTGGGCTCTTGAAGCTTTCGGTGCTTCAAATGTGCTGCAAGAAGTTTTGACTATCAAGTCTGATGATGTTGTTGGTCGTGCCAGAGCTTATGATGCAATAGTCAAGGGTGATCCTATGCCTGCTGCAGGTATTCCTGAATCTCTCAATGTATTGCTACATGAACTTCGTGGTCTTGGCTTGAGTGTTCACCTTGATTAATAATTAATTTGATAATTAAAAAATTGCAATAATATGTCTTTGGATAAAGATAATAAAGTTAAAACTAACTTCAGCAGCATCAGCATTGGCTTGGCTTCACCTGATGACATCTTGAAAAGATCATCCGGCGAAGTTCTAAAGCCAGAAACTGTCAACTATCGCACTTACAAACCAGAGCGTGATGGTCTTTTCTGCGAAAGAATTTTCGGCCCTTCAAAAGACTATGAGTGCCACTGCGGTAAATATAAGAGAATCCGTTACAAAGGAATCGTCTGCGACCGTTGCGGTGTAGAAGTAACAGAGAAAAAGGTACGTAGAGAGCGTATGGGTCACATTACCCTTACTGTTCCTGTTGCCCATATCTGGTATTTCCGTTCTACACCTAATAAAATTGGTTATCTTCTCGGCATTCCAAGCAAAAAACTGGAGTCTATTATATATTATGAAAAATATATCGTCACTCAGCCAGGTGTTGCTTCTCAGTTTGGTGTTAATGTCAACGACTTACTATCAGAAGATGAATATCTTTCAATCATAGATAAGTTACCTCGTGAGAATCAGCTACTTGACAACGAAGATCCTAACAAATTCGTTGCAGGCATGGGTGCAGAGATTATTTATGATCTTTTGTCAAAGCTTGACCTTGACTCACTCAGCTATGAACTTCGTCACAAAACTGAGACTGAGACCTCACAGCAGCGTAAAACTGATGCCCTCAAACGTCTAAGCGTTATTGAGGCCTTCCGTGAGGCAAAAGATATCAACCGCCCTGAATGGATGATTATGAAGGTTATTCCGGTGATTCCACCAGACTTGCGTCCGTTGGTTCCACTAGATGGTGGTCGTTTTGCCACTTCAGACTTGAATGACCTATATAGAAGAGTTATTATTCGTAACAATCGTCTTAAGAGACTTATTGAGATAAAAGCCCCTGAAGTCATCCTTCGCAACGAGAAGCGTATGCTTCAAGAAGCTGTGGATTCATTGTTTGACAACAGTCGCAAAAGCAACGCTGTCAAAACTGAGGCCAATCGTACTCTCAAATCTTTGTCTGACAGCTTGAAAGGTAAGCAAGGTCGCTTCCGTCAGAATTTGCTTGGTAAACGTGTTGACTATTCAGCTCGTTCTGTCATCGTTGTAGGTCCTGAATTGAAGATGCACGAATGCGGACTTCCTAAATTCATGGCTGCAGAACTCTATAAACCATTCATTATTCGTAAACTTATTGAAAGGGGTATAGTAAAGACTGTAAAAAGTGCAAAGAAGATTGTTGATAGAAAAGATCCTGTTGTTTGGGATATCCTTGAAAATGTAATGAAAGGCCATCCTGTAATGCTTAATCGTGCTCCTACTTTGCACCGTCTTGGTATTCAGGCATTCCAACCAAAACTAATTGAAGGTAAGGCAATTCAGCTACACCCACTTGCTTGTACAGCGTTCAACGCCGACTTTGATGGTGACCAAATGGCGGTTCACCTTCCACTTGGCAATGCTGCCATCCTTGAAGCTCAGCTTCTAATGCTTGGAAGCCACAATATCTTAAACCCTGCCAATGGCGCGCCTATCACTGTACCCTCACAAGATATGGTACTTGGTCTTTACTACATTACAAAAGAAAGAGTTGGCGCCAAAGGAGAAGGCATGACCTTCTATGGTCCTGAAGAGGTAAATATTGCTTTGAATGAAGGTCGTTTGACTTATCAAAGCATCGTTAATGTTCGTTTGCCTAAAAATAAACTGAATCCTGAGGAAGGAACACAGATTGTTAAGACAACAGCCGGACGTATCATCTTCAATATGGTAGTTCCTGATGCGGTACCTTACATAAACACTTTGCTCAAAAAGAAGAATCTTCGCGACATTATCGGTGAAGTTCTTAAATATACAGGTGTAGCTCGTACATCTCAATTCCTTGATGACATCAAAAATCTTGGTTATAAGATGGCTTATGTCGGAGGTTTGTCCTTCAACCTTGCAGATGTTCTTGTTCCTGACGAGAAATCATCTCTCGTACAAAAAGGATATGATGAAGTTGCTAACATCCAAGGTAGCTTTGATATGGGTCTTATTACCAATAATGAGCGTTACAACCAGATTATTGATATTTGGACAAAGACAAACAATGAGCTTACCAAAATTGTTGAGGAACAAATCAAGAATGATAATAAAGGTTTCAACCCTGTATACATGATGCTTGACTCTGGTGCTCGTGGATCAAAAGAGCAGATTCGTCAGCTCTGCGGTATGCGTGGTTTGATGGCAAAGCCTCAAAAGAGCAGTAGTCAAGGCGCAGAAATCATCGAGAACCCTATCTTGGCAAACTTCAAGGAAGGCTTGAGTGTGTTGGAGTACTTCATTTCTACACATGGTGCTCGTAAAGGTTTGGCCGATACAGCTTTGAAAACAGCCGATGCCGGTTACTTGACTCGTCGTTTGGTTGACGTTTCCCACGATGTTATCATTAATGAATATGACTGCGGCACATTGAGAGGTCTTGTGGCTACTGCCATCAAGAACAAAGATGAGGTTGTTGAATCTCTTGGAGATAGAATCTTGGGACGTACTTCGGTCCACGATATTTATAATCCTCTTAACGGAGAAAAGATTATCAGTGCCGGCGAGCAAATTACTGAAAATATTGCAAACCTTATTGAGACTCTCCCTATAGAGCAAGTGGAAATTCGTTCAGTTCTTACCTGCGAAAGCCGTAAGGGCGTTTGCGCCAAATGTTATGGCCGCAACCTAGCCACTGGTCGTATGGTTGAGAAAGGTGAGGTTGTGGGTGTTATTGCTGCACAATCAATCGGTGAGCCTGGTACACAGTTGACATTGCGTACATTCCACGTCGGTGGTACTGCTTCAAACATTGCCGCTGAAAGTGAAATCAAAGCGAAGAACGAAGGTATTTTGAAATTCGAAGAATTGCGTACAATTACCAAAGTTAATGCAGATGGTAAAGAGCATACAATCGTTGTAGGTCGTACGGCTGAAATGACACTTTCTCACCCCGAGACAGATATAACTTTAAGCCAATACCACATTCCTTATGGCACAGAGTTGTTCTTCAAAGAGGGCGACAAAGTTCAAAAAGGTGACCTTATTTGCAACTGGGATGCTTATAATGCACTTGCGATTTCTGAGGTTTCTGGTACAGCACATTTTGACAGCCTTTTTGAAGGTATCACTTATCGCGAAGAAGCAGCTGATGAATACTCTGTTC
>JAAZCF010000098.1 GCA_012513425.1 Bacteroidales bacterium | reverse complement strand
GTACAAAGTGTAGAGAAGGGAAATCTTTGCAAACTGGTTGTAAAAACCAAGAAGGGAGAAGAGATTATTGAGGCAGAAGTAGTACTTTCTGCAGTAGGCGTTATCCCAAATACAGATGCGCTTGGATTGGAGAAACTAGGTGTAAAAACAGAGAGAGGCAAAATAACAGTCGATTCAAATTATCAGAGCAGTGTGGCTGGAGTTTATGCCGTAGGTGATGTGATTGCCACTCCTGCGTTGGCCCATGTTGCTAGTGCTGAGGCTGAAGCTTGTGTCGATGCAATTTTAGGAAAAGAAGTTCATTCTATCAATTATGGCAGTATTCCGGGTTGTACATATATTTCTCCGGAGGTTGCTTCTGCTGGTATGAGAGAAAGGGAAGCAATTGAAAAAGGGATTGACTATAAAGTGTCAAGGTATCAATTTTCTGCAAATGGCAAAGCTACAGCAGCTGGAGAAAGAGATGGCTTTGTAAAAGTTATTAGTGATACAGTAAGTGGAAAGCTATTGGGAGTACATATGGTTGGTGCGAATGTCAGCGAGATGATAGCTGGCATGGTTATGGCTCTCAATGCCGGTCTTACTTTAGAGCAATTAGCTCATAGTATTTTTCCTCATCCAACTATGAGCGAAGCAATTTGCGATGCGTGCAAGTGATATTAACCATAACTTAAATATTTAACTATGAGTAAATTATTCAAAGGTATCGACATTGCTCCTAGCTCAGCTTTTGTTGATAATAATCCGCCTCGCCCGAAAGGAGCTGTTACTATTATTGCCTATGGAACAAACATTTCCAATAGTGTGATTGATTCAGAGTGTGATCTTAGAATTGATGGTAATTTTGATGGAAAGATTATGACTAAAGGCAAACTTGTGTTGGGGGAGAAATGTGTTGCAAAGGGCGTGTTCTATTGTCAAAGTGCAGAAATAAGTGGTAAGGCAGAAGGAGATATTTATGTGCAATCCTTGACTAGCCTCAAGAATACTGGAGTGTTTGTTGGTGAAATTAAAACAGTTGATTTATGCGTAGATAAAGGCGCCCGTATAGACGGTAATATCAAGTTTATTACTGAAGAATCTTATGCTAAAACAATGGGCAGCCCTGTCGTTAAATCTAAAGAAGACGACTCAGAGTCTGAGTATTCACAACCTCAACTCTACAACTAAAAATTATCTTTGATATTGTATTTGTTGCGCTCGTTGCTGTTGCGGCTGATAAGCTCGCCAATAAATCCGGTGAGGAACAATAGTGTGCCAATGATAACAGCCAAGAGTGCCAGGTAAAATAATGGTTGGTCAGTAACGGCGCGGAACCATTCGCCACGAGCCTGGAGAACCAATTTCTTTATGATGAGCCATAGTGCAATGATAATGCCTATGAGGAAAGTGGCAGAGCCCATAAGACCGAAAAGGTGCATTGGCTTGCGACCGAATCTTTGAAGAAACCATATTGAGAGCAAATCCAGAAATCCATTGACAAAACGATTAATGCCAAATTTGCTTTTGCCGTATTTGCGTTTTCGATGATGAACTACCTTCTCTCCGATGTTGCAGAATCCGGCTTCTTTTGCCAGATAAGGGATGAAACGATGCATCTCTCCATACACCTC
Source organism: Bacteroidales bacterium (assembly GCA_012513425.1). Taxonomy (GTDB): domain Bacteria; phylum Bacteroidota; class Bacteroidia; order Bacteroidales; family UBA932; genus Equibacterium. Next base: position 12,945 of record JAAZCF010000098.1, on the reverse strand, counting down.
AATATTCTTTATAACCTCGTTTTTATAAGCCTTCAGTCCACAATTCATGTCATGGAGTTTGATGCCTGTGACCCTACGGGCAGTGGCATTATAAAGCTTTGAAGGTAGATTTTTGGTAAGCTTATTGTCGTGACGAATTTTCTTCCATCCAGAAACCAGATCATAGCCATCTTTATTAATCATCCTTATCATTTCCGGAATCTCATTAGGGTCGTCCTGAAGGTCGGCATCCATAGTCACTACAATGTCGCCCTTTGCAGTCTTGAACCCGCAATACAGGGCGGCGGACTTGCCGTAATTACGGCGGAACCTGATGCCATGGATAGTGCTGTCCTCTTTTGCAAGAGACTGAATGGTGCTCCAAGATCCATCATTACTGCCATCATCAATTAAAAGGATTTCATAAGACTCAACTTTGCCTTTCAAGGCACTGTGTATCCAGCTAATGAGCTCGCTAAGCGACTCTTGCTCATTAAATAGAGAAATGACAATAGAAAGATTCATAGCGCAAATATATAAAAAATGTTGAACTATTCTTTTATCAGAACAACCCGAACAATAGGGAGTCGATGCGGTTGGTGATGTGGTTGAAGTCTTCGGGACGGTTTTCAAAGTCGAGGTTGTCAGCATCAACAATAATGACGGTGCCAGGGTAATCTGCAATCCATTTTTCATAGCGCTCGTTGAGGCCACCGAGGTAGTCAAGACTGATACTTTGCTCGTAATTGCGGCCGCGCTTTTGAATTTTGCCAACTAACTGAGGCACAGATGATCTTAGGTATATCAGCAAATCGGGCAACTGAACCAAAGAAAGCATCGTGCCGAATAATTCCATGAATGTGTCATAGTCCCGCTGAGAGAGATTGCCTATTGCCAAGTTGTTGGTAACGAAAATATGTACGCCTTCCAAAATAGTTCGATCTTGTATGATTACTTTTTCGGACTTACGAATTTCCAACAAATCTTTAAAGCGCTTTACCAAAAAAAAGATTTCAAGATTGAAGCACCAACGCTTTATATCTGAGTAGTAATCTTCCAAATATGGATTATAAGTGACTGCTTCGAACTTTGGCGTCCAGCCATAGTATTCAGCAAGCATCCGTGTGAGGGTTGTTTTTCCACTTCCAATATTTCCTGCTATTCCTATATGCATTTCTTGATTTCTTTCTTTCTTGCCTAATGCAAATTTATCACAATTGAAGCGAACTAGCTAAATAAGTTATTAACAAAATAGAAAAAACATTACCTTTGCATACTTATACATGCATGATTAAGTAAAACATAACAAAATATGATAAAGATTACGTTTCCTGATGGAAATATCAAAGAATTCGAAAGTGGCATCAACGCCTATGATATTGCAATGTCAATCAGCCCAAGACTTGCTGCAGATGTTATTGCTGCGGGCATCAATGATGAGATCTATGACATGGAGCGCCCAATCAATTGTGACGCATCAATCAAACTCTATAAATGGGATGATGCAGAAGCAAAAAAAGTTTTTTGGCATTCATCGTCACACCTTATGGCCGAGGCTCTTGAGTTCCTCTATCCTGGGATTAAATTCGGTATCGGTCCGGCTATTGACAATGGTTTTTACTATGATGTTGACCTTGGTGAAAAGCAAATTACTGAGGCTGATTTGAAGGCTATTGAAGATAAAATGCTTGAGTTTGCAAGAGATAAACAGCATTTTGTCCGCACAGATGTGCCAAAGGGTGAAGCAATGAAAACTTTCAAAGAGAAGGGTGATCAATATAAATGCGAACTTATCGAAGGCCTTGAAGATGGTCACATCACTTTTTATACCAATGGCAGTTTTACTGACCTTTGCCGTGGCCCACACCTTCTCGACACTTCTGTCATCAAAGCTATCAAACTAACATCTATAGCCGGTGCTTATTGGCGTGGCGATGAGCATAACAAAATGCTTACTCGTATATATGGCATTACTTTTCCAAAGAAATCTATGCTTGATGAATATCTTGTGCTTATAGAAGAAGCCAAGAAGCGCGACCATCGTAAGCTGGGTAAAGAATTGGAACTTTTCACTTTTTCCAACAGAGTAGGACAGGGACTTCCTTTGTGGCTGCCAAAAGGTGCTGATCTTCGAGACCGTCTGCAAGATTTCCTTAAGAAAGTACAGAAAAAATATGGTTATCTGCCGGTTATTACTCCGCACATAGGTAGCAAAGAATTATATGTAACTTCAGGTCACTGGGCTCATTATGGTGCGGATTCATTTCGTCCAATCACCACTCCTCAGGAGGGTGAAGAATATTTGCTCAAACCAATGAACTGCACTCATCACTGCGAAATTTATCGTAGCAAACCTCGCTCTTATAGAGACCTGCCTTTGCGCTTTGCTGAGTTTGGCACTGTATATCGTTATGAGCAAAGTGGTGAACTTCATGGTCTTACTCGTGTTCGCGGGTTTACACAAGATGATGCCCACCTTTTCTGTCGTCAAGATCAGATAAAAGAAGAGTTCTGTAAGGTAATTGATATTATTCTGTATGTGTTTAAAACTTTGGGCTTCACTCAGTATGAAGCACAGATTTCTCTAAGGGATCCTGATAACAAAGAGAAATACATTGGCACAGATGATAACTGGGCAAAAGCAGAGGGAGCCATTATTGAAGCAGCTGCTGAAAAAGGCCTTCATACTGTAGTCGAAAAGGGTGAAGCTGCATTCTATGGACCAAAGCTTGACTTTATGGTGAAAGATGCTCTAGGCCGTAAATGGCAGTTGGGTACTATCCAAGTAGACTACAATCTTCCAGAGCGTTTTGAACTTGAATATACTGATAAAGACGACAAAAAAGCTCGCCCAGTAATGATTCACCGCGCGCCTTTCGGATCAATGGAACGTTTTATTGCTGTGCTCCTCGAGCATACCGCCGGAAAGTTCCCTTTGTGGCTTACTCCAGACCAAGTCGTGGTTTTGCCTGTAAGTGAGAAAATTAATGATTTTGCAAAAAAAGTTTGTGATTTGCTTAATAATTACGATATTCGCGCCGCTATTGACGACCGTAACGAAACCATTGGCAAAAAGATACGCGAGAATGAACTTAAGCGCATTCCTTACCTATTGATAGTAGGAGAGAAAGAAGCTGAGTCAGGCACAGTATCTGTAAGAAAGCAAGGAGGAGTTAATGTTGGCACGTTAGCAATTGATGATTTTGTGAAAATGATAAAAGACGAAATTAATCAACAACTTAACTAGGAGGATACAAATATAGCAACTACCAATTACAGGCCACCGAGGCCTAAACCTACCCCTAAGAAACGCAACGCACAACAGAACCGCGTTGTCAGAAAAGATGATGGCAGCCGTGTCAATGAAGCAATCACTGCTCCAATGGTTAGGGTTGTTGGGGATAATGTAGAACAGGGCATTTATCCTGTAAAGGATGCTCTTGCCATGGCAGAAGCTCAAGAATTGGATTTGGTGGAAATATCGCCAAATGCTGATCCGCCTGTATGCAAGATAATTGATTAACAAAAATTCTTGTATCAACAGCGCAAAAAAGCCAAGATGCAGAAAGCCAATGCATCAAAGGTTGTTATAAAAGAGATTCGTTTCGGACCTCAGACAGATGAGCATGACTATCAATTTAAACTGAAGCATGCCATCGGTTTCCTCAAAGAAGGCAGCAAGGTCAAAGCCTATGTATTTTTTAGAGGTCGTTCAATTATCTTCTCAGAGCAAGGAGAAAAAATGCTTCTCCGTTTTGCAATTGAGCTTGAAGAGTATGGAAAAGTTGAGCAACTTCCAAAACTTGAAGGAAAAAGGATGATAATGATGATTGGTCCAATTATTAAAAAATAAAGACACTTAATAACAAACAAATAAAAAGTTTCAACAATGCCAAAAATGAAAACGAATTCCGGTTCAAAGAAGCGCTTCGTGCTCACCGGATCCGGTAAAATCAAGAGAAGACATGCTTATCACACCCACATTCTCACTAAAAAAACTAAAAAACAAAAAAGGAATCTCGGTCACATTGCCATTATTGAGCCTACTGACGTTAAGAGAATCAAAACTTTGTTAGTTAAGTAAATTCATTTATTAACCGAATGATCAGCTGTGAAGATCTGATTATCAGACGCTGACATTCCAAAACAAAACATTATGCCAAGAAGTGTAAATTCGGTAGCTTCAAGAGCTCGCCGCAAAAAAGTCTTAAAAGAAACGCGAGGTAATTTTCTTTCAAGAAAAAACGTTTGGACGGTAGCAAAGAATACCTACGAAAAAGGGTTGACTTATGCGTATCGTGACCGTAAAACTAAAAAACGTAATTTCCGCGCTTTGTGGATTACTCGTATCAACGCTGCTGCTCGTCAGCATGGTTTGACTTATTCTCAGTTCATGGGCAAACTAAATGCACAGAACGTAGGCCTCAATCGTAAAGTTCTAGCTGACCTAGCTATGAACAATCCTCAAGCATTTGAAGCAATAGTTAATTCAGTTAAGTAGTATCTTGACTGTTAAAAACATAATTAAGAATAAATGGGTACGGTTCACTTTTTGGACCGTGCTCTATATTCTTTTGGTTATTTGGATGGAAAATTATTGGTGGCTTTTCGGGCTAGCAGTAGTTTTCGATATTTTTATTACTAAGAAAGTAAAGTGGGCTTTTTGGAAGAAAACATATAAGGAAGGTGAGAAACCAAGTTCATGGAACGAGTGGCTTGATGCCATAGTTTTTGCTGTAATAGTTGTAACCTTCATCAATACCTTTTTCTTTCAATCTTTTAAGATTCCTTCATCATCAATGGAGGGGAGCCTTTTAACAGGTGATTTTCTTTTTGTTGATAAGCTTAGTTACGGCCCTAGAATGCCGGAACATCCTATATCAATGCGATTTATGCACAATGTCTTTCCTGGAGCTAATTTAAAACCATGCTATGTAAAAGGCATAAAAACTGACTATCATAGATTAAAAGGTTTTTCAACAGTTCAGAGAGATGACTATGTGGTTTTCAATTTTCCTCATGGAGATACTGTTCTTTTCAAATTACCAGCCGATGATTATTATACACACATACGTTTTAATGGCAAAGAATATACAGAAAAGAGCTACGGCCCTATTATTGCCAGATCATATGACAAAGCAGATCACTATGTGAAAAGATGTGTCGCTGTTGCCGGAGATACTCTTTCTGTGATAGATGGAGAAGTTTATGTCAATGGTTCCAAGCAAAAAAATTACAAAGGGATCCAATATAGCTACTCTGTTGTAACTGATGGGTCCGCGATTAATCCTTCTGTTCTCTCAAAGATGGGGGTGAATATTGCTGAGACTTGGTTCAATTCAACTATGCCTGGATATCCTGCTTTAACTCTTAATGCTGAAAATTTGGCGAAAGTTCAAGCAATGAAGAACGTCGTATCTGTAACTCTGAATATCGAAGTGTCAAACGGTAATAGTGCTGATATGATGATGCTGTTCCCATTTGTCAACACAGGTTGGAGTCGAGATAATTATGGACCTATTTGGATTCCATCCGAAGGATCTACAGTAAGTTTAAATCAAGGTAACATTGCTCTCTATCGCAGAATAATTGATGTTTATGAAGGCAATGACTTAAGTGAAAAAGATGGGAAATTCTTTATCAATGGAGAAGAAACTGGTGTCTACACTTTCAAGCAAAATTATTATTTTATGATGGGTGACAATCGCCACAACTCTTTGGATTCTCGTTATTGGGGTTTTGTTCCAGAGAATCACATTGTGGGTAAACCATCAATCATTTGGCTTTCAACCGACCAGAATAAAGGTTTCCCTCGTAACATCAGGTGGAACAGGTTCCTTAAGTTTGTATTAAAGCAAAAATAATTTGCATTTCTCAATAATATTCAAGATATTTGCAGCCCTTAAAAAAGAAAAATATAAAAAAATATATACAATGTCACGAGTTTGTCAAGTTACGGGAAAGAAAAGAATGGTTGGAAACCATGTTTCCCATTCTAAAAGGCGCGTAAAACGCGAATTTGCTCCAAACCTGAAGACCAAAAAATTCTGGTCAGAAGAGTAAAACAGGTTCATCACACTTAAGGTTTCTTGCAATGGGATGAAGACTATTTACAAAAATGGTCTTGCTGAAACCATCAAACGTTCACAAGAAAAAGGTTTAATAGACATCGTTTAACATTAATAGCTATGGCAAAGAAAGGTAACAGAGTGCAGGTTATTCTAGAATGCACCGAGCAAAAAGAAAGCGGTGTACCAGGTATCTCTAGATACGTAACCACTAAGAATAAAAAGAATACTACAGAACGTCTGGAGCGTAAAAAATACAATCCTTTTTTAAGGAAGGTAACAATACATCGCGAAATTAAATAACAATAAGTTTTATCCACTATGGCAAAGAAAGCAGTTGCAGGTTTCCGCGGTGAAAAACAACAAAAGAATGTTGTTAAGTGCATCCGTATGGTCAAATCAGAGCGCTCAGGTGCTTATGCTTTTGACGAAGAACTAGTTCCTACAGACAAAGTGAAAGAATTTTTCAGTAAGAAATAATTTTTACTTTATAGATATTTAAAAAAAGACAGCTTATCAGTTGTCTTTTTTTTAATTTTGTACAACACCAATTTTTTGTTTAAACAATGAATATACTTCAAATTGCAATTGACAAAATACTGCCGACAGAAAATCTTACTGCCGCAGTGAATGATTCCACCTCATTTCTTGAAAATATGGCTGATAGCTTGGGCCCTCTAAAAGGAAAAACAGGTATGGAGATTGTTTCAATATTAGGCGAACACTTTATTACATTTGGCCTGAAAGTTTTGGCAGCATTGGCAATTTATGCAGTGGGAGCATGGATTATTAAAAAGACAAAGAAACTACTGAAACGAGTATTTGTCAAAAAAAATACTGACCCATCTTTAGCTGGCTTTATTCTAAGTCTTGTCAATGTAGTAATGGTTGTACTGATGATAGTAATTGTAGTCAGTACCTTAGGCATTAATACAACCTCTTTTGCTGCTATTTTGGCATCAGGAGGTTTGGCTATAGGCATGGCTATGAGCGGAACTCTTCAAAATTTTGCCGGTGGCATTATGATTTTGGCCTTTAAGCCTTTTGGCGTTGGTGATTATATTGCAGCTGGAGGTTATGAAGGCACGGTTCATTCTATTACCATTACATCAACTAAACTTCATACAATTGATGGTAAGCTTGTGATAATTCCAAATGGAACTCTTTCGAATAGTAGTGTTGATAATTTTACTGCCATCGGAACAAGACGTGTAGAATGGAAAGTGTCTATTTCTTACGGAGATGATTTTGAGAAAGCCAAACAGGCAATCCTTGAACTTTTTGCAGAAGATTCCAGAATTATTATCAAAGATAAACCAGTGGTGTGTTATCTCAACAAAATGAATGAAAGTTCTGTCGACTTGGTCGTGAGAGCATACGTCTCCTCTGATTTGTGTTGGGACGTCTATTATGAATATAACGAGAAAATATATACCTATTTGCCTAATAAAGGTTTGCATTTTCCTTTCCCGCATATTGTTGTAAAACACGATTAATTAATTAAGTTTTTTACTACCTTTGCATAAAAGTGCATACTAGATGCCGATGGAAAAAACATTAATAGACAATCTGACTAAGAAGATCGAGTCTTTGATTGCTTTATATGAAGCAACTAAAGCTGAAATTAATCGTTTGGAATCGACACTGGATGCATATCAAGATAAACTTCTAGCTAAAAATGCTAAAATTGAGGAATTAGAAACACAAATAGATAAACTTAAACTTAAAAACAAAAACTTACAATTGGTTGATGCATTTAACATTTCGACAAACGACAAGGCTCGTGCCCAAAGGAGTATTGATAGGCTTATAAAGGAGATAGATGATTGTATTGCTATGATGAATATTTAGTAAAGATGGAGAAGCAAGCAATAAATATAGTGATCGGAGGAAGGTCTTATAAGTTTCAGGTTCAACCTGAAACTGAATCTAGGGTGCGTGATGCAGGCAAGAGGATTGAGAAGAAGCTGAACACGTATTTGAAGAAATATGAAAACAAAGATATGCAGGATATTTTGAGCATTGTGCTGTTGGATACAATGGCGGGTTTGATTGCGCTCGAAGAAAAGGATGAAATATCCGATGTTTGTAGGCAACTGCAAGATTTGGACAAAAAATTAGAAGGATATATTTCCGGCCGTTAGTTCTGCCCTTTGCCAAAATCAACACTTTTAACTAAATCGAGTCAACTCGGGAGTCAAAAACAGGCCTAGGTTACCTTCGGGGATTCCATTTATGGGACGGAGGAAGTTCGCGACACATTTCCGGAGCTCAAATCTTAATTATTTAAGATTTTTGGACTTAATGCGGGCTAACGGCTTTTTTTTATGCATCAGGCCAATATGTAAGTAGCATAATAGAACTTATTATTAACTACATATATATAACATGGCAACAATTATTATTACCGCAATTATTTCTGCCGCAGTTGGCATTGCGATTTATATCTTCATCAAAAAAATAATCTTAAAGAACCAAAGCGAACAAATTATCCGTGACGCACAGGCTGAGAGTGAGGCAATTAAAAAAGAGAAGATATATCAAGCCAAAGTGAAATTTTTGCAATTAAAAAGCGAACATGAAGCTTATATAAGCGAGAAAAATCAGCAGATTCAACAAACTGAAAATAAACTCAAACAAAAAGAGTTATTGTTGAATCAACAAAGAAGTGAACTTGGTCGCAAACAAAAAGAGATTGAATCTATCAAAGAGTATCTTAAAAATCAGCTAGAAATAGTAAATAAGAAAGCTGAAGAATATGAAAAACTTCGTGGAAAAGAAATAGCCAAGCTCGAAGAAATGTCCAGGCTGACTGCTGAAGAAGCGAAAAATCAGTTGGTTGAGACTATGAAATCTGAGGCAAAGACAGAAGCAATGTCTTATATCAATGATGTGATGGATGAAGCGAGGCTTACAGCTAGTAAAGAAGCCAAACGCATTGTGATTAATACCATTCAACGTACGGCCCCAGAGACGGCCATCGAAAATGCAGTGACTGTTTTCAATATTGAAAGTGACGAGATTAAAGGTAGAATTATCGGTCGAGAAGGCCGAAACATAAGGGCTATTGAAGCAGCAACAGGTGTTGAAATAGTCGTAGATGATACTCCTGAAGCAATTTTATTATCGGCATTTGACCCTGTCCGTAGAGAGGTTGCCCGCTTGGCTTTGCACCAATTAGTGGCTGATGGTCGTATTCACCCTGCACGTATTGAAGAGGTTGTCGCAAAAGTACAAAAGCAGCTGGAAGAAGAAATTCTTGAAATAGGAAAACGTACTTGCATCGATTTGGGTATCCATAATTTAAATATTGAGCTGATCAAATTAATTGGTCGTATGAAATATCGTAGCTCTTATGGTCAAAATTTGCTTCAACACTCAAGAGAAGTTGCAAATATTTGTGCTATTATGGCTGCTGAACTTGGACTCAATGTCAAGGCAGCCAAGAGGGCCGGTCTCCTTCATGATATTGGAAAAGTATGCGAAGAAGACCCAGAACTTCCTCATGCTTTGCTTGGTGCGAAGATTGCTGAGAGATTTAAAGAAAAACCTGATATCTGCAACGCGATTGGCGCTCACCACGAAGAGATGGAAATGACTTCTATTATTGCTCCATTGGTTTTAGTTGGAGATGCCATTTCAGGTGCTCGACCTGGTGTTCGTCGAGAAGTGATTGAGTCTTATATCAAACGTTTGAAAGACATGGAGGATATTGCTTTATCTCATCCAGGTGTTACCAAAACATACGCAATCAAGGCCGGTAGAGAGTTGAGAGTTATCGTTGGATCAGATCAAGTAACAGATACTCAATGTGAAGATCTTTCTGCTGACATTGCAAAGAGAATTCAAGATGAAATGGTATATCCTGGTCAAGTAAAAATAACTGTCATCAGAGAGACTCGCTCTGTTGCAATAGCCAAATAAAAGCGCCATGGATAAAAAAGATTTACATATTAATCTACCTCCTGAAATTGCCGAAGGCGTTTATACCAATCTTGCAATTATTACTCATTCTCACAGTGAATTTATTGCTGATTTTGTGCAATTGTTGCCAGGTATTCCTCAGCCCAAGGTTGTTAGCAGAGTTATTCTTGCTCCAGAGCATGCAAAAAGGTTGCTGAATGCTTTAGCAGATAATGTGGCCAAGTATGAAAAAGAAAATGGAGAAATCAAATTGCCTGTTCAGACTCCACCAATGATGCCCACGCTAGGTTTTACAGGAGAAGCTTAAAAGTAATTTATATTTAATAAAACACGACGTATATATGCCGTATTTTTTTGTTATTTGAATCGGTTGTTGAATAATTGGATATCATGACTCAAATAGCACAACTATGAGTAGTCCACTTTTTCTATTTTTATTTTAGCAAAAGATAGCAGAATTTTTTCGAATTCTTCAGAATTATTTGTTGTTATCCATTATGAGATTATAAAAAAGGGAATTATTGATAAACTCAAACATATCAGCAGTATAAGCTTGAAACAGTTATTATTTGAGATCTAGGATGGTAAATTTTTACTAAAAAAGTCAGGAGAAAATTTGTTGGTTAAAAAAAGATATCTATCTTTGCAGCCCGTTTCGGAAGAAACACGAAGAAACGCAATGAAACGGAAAAGTTGTTTGAAATATTGAGAGAGATAACGAGGTAAATAAAAAATTTACAAAAAGAAAGAAAATTAGTCTGTAATTTAAAAGAAATTAGGGACTACAATTTCAAATCATGGACAGAAGAATAAAACAGTCTGTAATGATTCACAAAAAAATAAAAAAGCGTTACAAGAAAAGTTATTACTAAAATAGAGATGTGTTAGTCAAGTGAAAGAAGCGTCAACGCAGAAATAGCGAGACTAGACAAATCGAAGATATAACGAAGCGAACAAGAGCGAACGGAGGATGCCTAGGCTTTTGGAGACGAGGAAGGACGTGGTAAGCTGCGAAAAGCTCCGGGGAACCGCAAACAGGTTTTGATCCGGAGACGTCCGAATGGGGCAACCCATGCAGATGAAGTCTGCATACCGAAAGGGGTCAACGCAGGGAACTGAAACATCTTAGTACCTGCAGGAAAAGAAAGAAAACATCGATTTCCTGAGTAGTGGCGAGCGAAAAGGAAAAAGCCCAAACCGATATTGTTACGGCAATGTCGGGGTTGTAGGAACGCGATAAACAAACAATGAGGAACTAGAAGTGACTGGAAAGTCGCACCGAAGAAGGTGAAAGTCCTGTATAGGTAAGCACATTGGGCGTTAGCGAACTCCTGAGTAAGGCGGGACACGAGGAATCCTGTCTGAACCCGCGGGGACCATCCCGCAAGGCTAAATACTCCCAAAAGACCGATAGAGAACCAGTACCGTGAGGGAAAGGTGAAAAGAACCCCGAACAGGGGAGTGAAATAGTACCTGAAACCGTTCGTTTACAAGCTGTAGGAGCACGAAAGTGCGACTGCGTGCCTTTTGCATAATGAGCCTACGAGTTATTCCATATTAGCAAGGTTAAGTTCTTCAGGAACAGGAGCCGTAGCGAAAGCGAGTCTGACAAGGGCGAAGAGTTAGTATGGATAGACGCGAAACCTAGTGATCTACCCTTGGCCAGAATGAAGTCTCCGTAACAGGAGATGGAGGTTCGAACTAGTATCCGTTGAAAAGGATTTGGATGAGCTGAGGGTAGGGGTGAAAGGCTAATCAAACTGGGAGATAGCTCGTACTCCCCGAAATGTCTTTAGGGACAGCCTCAGTATAGCTTCATGGAGGTAGAGCGACTGATAGGATGCGAGGGCTTCATCGCCTATCAATTCCTGACAAACTCCGAATGCCGTGAAGTGTTTACTGGGAGTGAGTCGCCGGGTGCTAATGTCCGGTGGCGAGAGGGTAATAGCCCAGACCAACAGTTAAGGCCCTTGAACGTGACCTAAGTTTAAAGAACGAAGTGATGTCGCAGAGACAGCTAGGATGTTAGCTTGGAAGCAGCTAATCATTTAAAGAGTGCGTAACAGCTCACTAGTCGAGCGGCGTTGCGTGGATAATAAACGGGAATCAAGGTCACTGCCGAAGCTATGGACTCTGAGAAGAGTGGTAGGGGAGCATTCCGGTCGGCGTAGAAGGTGATACGTAAGTATTGCTGGAGCGTCCGGAAAAGAAGATGTAGGCATAAGTAACGATAATGTATGTAGAAACATACACACCGAAAACCCAAGGTTTCCTGAACAACGTTAAACGGATCAGGGTAAGTCGGGACCTAAGTCGAACCCAAAAGGGGCAGACGATGGACAAATGGTTAATATTCCATTACCTGTTAATAAGTACAAAGGAGTGACGGAGGAATGACACACACGCCAGCAGACGGAATAGCTGGTTAAAGGAGGTAGGTAAATTCGAAGGTTAAGAGCTATCGAGTGCTGAGAACTGAAAGTACACAGAGTCTTCGGACGAAGTGATAGATGTGGTAAGTAGACTCCCAAGAAAAACTTCGGCGAATAAATATTAACAGCCCGTACCGTAAACCGACACAGGTGGGTGAGGAGAGAATCCTAAGGTGCTCGAGTGAATCATGGCTAAGGAACTAGGCAAGATAACCCCGTAACTTCGGGAGAAGGGGACCCTCAGCAATGAGGGCGCAGAGAAATGGCTCAGGCGACTGTTTACCAAAAACACATGGCTTTGCAAATTCGAAAGAATACGTATAAGGCCTGACACCTGCCCGGTGCCGGAAGGTTAAGAGGGGATGTTAGAGGAAGCAATGAATCGAAGCATTGAATCGAAGCCCCGGTAAACGGCGGCCGTAACTATAACGGTCCTAAGGTAGCGAAATTCCTTGTCGGGTAAGTTCCGACCTGCACGAATGGTGTAACGATCTGAGCACTGTCTCGGCCATGAGCTCGGTGAAATTGTAGTAACGGTGAAG
>JAAZCF010000097.1 GCA_012513425.1 Bacteroidales bacterium | reverse complement strand
TTATTCATTCAGTAGCCGCAGCTTTGGCTTATGATGATTTCAATCCCGATATGGTCGCCGGCCATTCGTTGGGCGAATTTTCAGCCCTTGTTGCTTCCGGCGCATTGAATTTTGAATCTGCGCTTCGATTGGTTTCTTCAAGGGCTAAAGCGATGCAGAAAGCTTGCGAGGCTCACCCTGGTACTATGGCAGCTATTTTAGCCTTGCCGGACGAAGAAGTTGAGCGTATTTGCCAATCTATAGATGGAGTAGTAGTCCCTGCTAATTACAACTGCCCGGGGCAACTTGTCATTTCCGGTGATATCAATGCTATTGCGATTGCTTGTCAAATTGCAAAAGAAACTGGAGCAAAGAGAACTTTGCCTTTGGTTGTAGGCGGAGCCTTTCATTCTCCTTTGATGGAACCTGCTAGAGCCGAGTTGGCATTAGCAATAGAATCAACACCTTTCAATAAGCCAGTATGCTCCATTTATCAAAATGTGGATGCGCTTCCTTATACTAATCCGGAAGAAATTAAGGCCAATTTGATAGCTCAACTTACCAGCCCGGTGCGATGGACTCAAACTATTAAAAATATGGCTGCTGATGGTGCTGATGAATTTATAGAATTAGGGCCAGGTCAGGTGCTTCAAGGTCTTATCAGGAAAATATTAGCATAGTCAAAAGGGCATTTTTTTTCTCATTAAGAAAAAAAAGTCGTACTTTTACGTGATTTATTGTTTAAAAGGTTTTTTCGTATAAAATAATTAATATATAAATACTTACAAGATGGCAAAAGAAAAAAAATTCATCACTTGTGATGGCAATTTTGCCGCTGCTCATGTAGCATATCTATTCAGTGAGCATGCGGCTATTTATCCTATCACCCCATCTTCAACAATGGCTGAACTTGTTGATGAGTGGGCTGCATTTGGAAAGAAAAATATGTTTGGTGAAATAGTTTCAGTAACTGAAATGCAAAGTGAAGGTGGTGCTGCAGGGGCAGTTCACGGTTCATTGCAAGCAGGTGCTCTTACTACCACATTTACTGCAAGCCAAGGTTTGCTTCTCATGATTCCAAACATGTATAAAATTGCTGGTGAGTTACTCCCTACAGTTTTCCATGTGTCAGCGCGCGCATTGGCCGCCCAGTCTCTTTCAATCTTTGGAGATCATCAAGACGTGATGAGTGCTCGCGCAACTGGTTTTGCAATGTTGGCTTCTAATAGTGTACAAGAAGCAATGGATATGGCAGCAGTTGCTCACCTTTCTACTATCAAATCAAGTGTTCCTTTTGTTCATTTCTTTGATGGATTCCGTACTTCTCATGAAATTCAAAAAATAGAAGTTATTGATGCTGAAGATTTACTTCCATTGGTAAGCGAAAAAGCATTGGCTCGCTTCCGTGAAAAAGCTCTCAATCCTAATAAGCCTGTTACTAGAGGTACTGCCCAGAATCCTGATGTTTATTTCCAATCACGTGAGGCTTCTAACAAATATTATGATGCAGTTCCCGATATCGTAGCTAGATATATGGGTGAAGTTGGTGAACTTACAGGTCGTCACTATCTACCATTTGACTACTATGGCGATCCACAAGCTGAAAATGTAATTATTGCTATCGGTTCAGTTTGCGAAACCATAAAAGAGACTATTGATTATCTCGCAAAAGATGGTAAGAAATATGGTCTTGTCAGTGTGCACCTATATCGTCCATTCTCTGCTAAATATTTCCTACGCGTTCTTCCTAAGTCAGTCAAGAAAATCTCAGTTCTTGATCGTACAAAAGAGCCTGGTTCCAGCGGTGAACCTCTTTTGGTTGATGTAAAGAGTGTATTGTTTGGAAAAGATGTCACTGTAGTAGGTGGTCGTTATGGCCTTTCATCAAAAGATACTACTCCTGCTCAGATAATTTCTGTGTTTGAAAATCTTGAACGTAATGAATCAAAAGATAGCTTTACTATTGGTATCGTTGATGACGTAACATTCAAGTCTCTTCCTTTGAAGGAAGAAATCTCTCTTGCTAAAGAAGGTACTTATGAGTGCAAATTCTTTGGTTTAGGATCAGATGGTACCGTAGGTGCAAATAAAAATACTATCAAAATCATTGGTGATCATACTCCTAAGTATTGCCAAGGTTACTTTGACTATGACTCTAAAAAATCAGGCGGATATACCTGCAGCCACCTTCGTTTTGGCAACAGCCCTATTCAATCACCTTATCTTGTCACTACTCCTGACTTCGTGGCTTGCCACGTTCCTTCATACTTGTCTAAATATGATGTTTTAAGGGGAATTAAAAAAGGCGGTGTGCTTTTGCTTAACAGTATGTGGTCAATAGAAGAGACTTTTGAGAGAATACCTGAGTTTGTAAAAAGAGAGATTGCTCAAAAAAAGTTGAAACTCTATATCATAAATGCAACAAAGATTGCTTCTGAAATTGGTCTTGGTGGTCGTACAAATACAATTCTTCAATCTGCATTCTTCAAAATTACCGGCATTATTCCTTACGAGGAAGCTGTTGGATATATGAAGAAAGCTATTGACAAGTCATATGGCAAGAAAGGCGAGAACATTGTAAAGATGAACTATGCTGCTGTTGATCGTGGTTCCGAGTATGTTGAGGTTGCTATCCCAGAAGAATGGAAATCAGCTGTTGGCAAGTTTGTTAATCCAAACTTCAATCGTCTTGCTCCAGAATGGATTAGAAATGTTGCTGATGTTGTGAATGCACAATGCGGTAATGATCTTCCCGTAAGCGTATTTGATAATCCAAATTTGGTTGATGGTACTATACCTTCAGGTACTGCAGCTTTTGAAAAACGCGGAATCGCTGTATCTGTACCACGGTGGAATCCTGAAAATTGTATTCAATGTAACCAGTGTTCGTACATTTGCCCTCATGCTGCCATCCGTCCTTTCCTTATGACTGAAGACGAGGCTGCTAAGGCTCCAGAAAGCATCAAGAAAGTACAAGGTAACGCCACTTTCAAAGAATACAAATTCACAATGCAGGTGAGTCCTTATGATTGTACAGGTTGTGGAAACTGCGTTGATATTTGCCCTGGTATGAAAGGCAACAAAGCTCTTAGCATGGAATCTATGGATTCACAAGAGTTTGAACAAGCAAACTTTGATTATTTGCATAGCAAAGTTGGCTATAAAGACACAGTAGCTCCAAAGGCACAAAATGTGAAAAATTCACAATTTGCCCAGCCATTGTTTGAGTTTTCAGGTGCTTGCGCAGGTTGTGGTGAAACTCCATATATTAAAGCTATCACTCAACTTTTTGGTGACCACATGATGATTGCCAATGCAACAGGTTGTACTTCAATTTATGGTGCTTCTTTCCCAGCTTCTCCTTATTGCTCGAATGCTCATGGTCATGGACCATCTTGGGCTAACTCTTTGTTTGAAGATAATGCAGAGTTTGGTCTTGGTATGAAGCTTGGTTCTGATAGAGTTCGTGCTACTGTTGCAGAGCTTATGCTTAAGGGTCTTGAGTGTAGCTGTTGCTCATCAGAAATGAAAGCTCAGTTTACCAAATGGCTTGAAAACAAAGAAAATTCAGCTATTACTCGTGAAGTTTGCGACGAGATTGTCCCTATGATGGAACAATGTGGTTGCGACATCTGTAAACAGCTTCTTGATCTTCAAAACTTCATTCCTGCTCGCAGTCAATGGATTTTTGGTGGTGACGGTTGGGGTTATGATATTGGTTATGGTGGACTTGACCATGTCCTTGCTTCTGGTAAGAACGTCAATGTTATGGTTCTTGATACAGAGGTATATTCAAATACAGGTGGACAATCATCTAAATCTACTCCGGCAGGTGCTGTTGCTAAATTTGCTACCTCAGGTAAGCAAGTTCGCAAGAAAGACCTTGGTATGATGGCTATCAGCTATGGTTATGTATATGTTGCGCAAGTTGCTATGGGTGCTTCTCAAGCTCAATTCCTTAATGCTATTAAAGAAGCTGAGGCTTATGACGGACCATCACTTATTATTGCTTATGCTCCTTGTATCAATCATGGTTTGAAAGTTGGTATGGGTCGCAGCCAATATGAAGAAAAACGCGCCGTTGAATGCGGTTACTGGCATTTGTATCGTTTTAATCCTTCACTAGAAAAACAAGGAAAGAATCCATTCTCTGTAGATAGTAAAGAGCCTGATTGGAGTTTGTTCCAAGACTTCTTGAAAGGAGAGGTTCGCTATGCTTCTTTGATGAAGACTTTCCCTGAGCAAGCTCAAGAACTCTTCGAAAGAACTCAGCAGTTTGCACAATGGAGACTGGGAACTTACAAACGTATGGCAGGTATTGATTAATCACGTTAATATTATGAAATCTTTCAATCGTTCCGTTGGCATTTTAGCGCTAGTTTTTGCGCTTGTATCATGCCAAACTCCTGTTAAACCGGCTGCTACAGACGGCCATAAACTATGGTTTAATAACTTAGAACTTGTGTCAGATGTGGCTGCTACAGCCAATACTACTGAAGCTATTGCTCAAAATGAAATTGATCGTTATTGGAAAGGTGCTAATGTGACTTTTTCACAACTTAGTCAACCAGATGCGGAACTTGGAAATGAAGGATATCGTCTTGTCTTTTCAAAAGACAAAGTTACAATTGAAGCAAACACAGCCATAGGTACCTTATATGGTGCTTATGGTTTGCTCCGATTGCAACAAACTAATGCTCTTCCAAAAGGTAATAATTCTATTACAGAAGTACCCGCTTATCAATATCGTGTGCTTAATCACTGGGATAATCTAAATCGCTCTGTTGAGCGTGGTTATGCTGGCAAATCTCTCTGGAATTGGGAAGATCTTCCAGACAAGGTATCTCCTGTATATCAAGAGTATGCTCGCGCAAATGCTTCAATTGGCATTAATGCCACAGCCATCAACAATGTCAATGCAAATGCTGATATTTTAACTCCTGAGTATTTGGAAAAAGTAAAAGTATTGGCAGACATTTTCCGCCCTTATGGTCTTAAGATTTTCTTGTCATTGAACTTTGCTGCACCAAAACATATTGGAGGCCTTGATACGTCAGATCCTCTCGATCCTGCAGTAGCTCAGTGGTGGAAAGACAAAACAAAAGAAATTTATTCTTACATTCCTGATTTTGGCGGTTATCTTGTCAAAGCTAATTCTGAAGGTCAATCTGGTCCTCAGGACTATGGTCGTACTCATGCTGATGGAGCAAATATGCTTGCTGACGCCGTTGCACCATTTGGTGGTGTAATCTTTTGGAGAGCTTTCGTATATGATGCTCAGGCTGAAGATCGTGCAATGCAGGCAGTGGATGAATTTGTTCCATTAGATGGTCAATTCAGAGATAATGTTATTATTCAGATTAAGAATGGTCCTATCGATTTTATGCCTCGCGAGCCAATCAGCCCTCTGTTTGGTCAGGTAGAGAAAACCAACATTATGCCCGAGTTTCAGATTACTCAAGAGTATTTGGGCCACTCAAAACATATGGTTTATCTTCATCCACTTTGGAAAGAATGTCTTGATACCGACACTTATCAAAATGGCGAAGGCAGCACTGTTGCTGCTATAACAGAAGGCCGTCAACATAAAAATAAAATAAGTGCAGTTGCCGGTGTTACCAACATTGGCGATGATGCAAACTGGTGTGGCCATGACATAGCTCAGTCAAATTGGTATTCTTTCGGTCGTATGGCTTGGAATCCTGATTTGTCTTCCGATCAATTGGCTGATGAGTGGCTTCGTCAATCGTTCTCAACAGATCCTAAATTTATCAAACCTGTAAAAGACATGATGCTTCGCTCTCGTGAAGTAACTGTAAGCTATGAGATGCCTCTTGGTTTGCATCATATCATGTCAGGTAATGAACACTTCGGTCCTGGTCCTTGGGAAGGTGGCGCACGTAGAGACTGGACTCCTACATTCTACCATAAAGCAGCAGCTGATGGTGTTGGTTTCGATCGTACTTTGAATGGATCAGGAGCTGTCGCTCAATATCATGAACCACTTGCTTCTATGTATAATAATATCGAAACTTGTCCTGATAATCTGCTTCTATGGTTCCACCATGTTCCATGGGACTACAAGATGAAGAGTGGCAATACCCTTTGGGATGAACTTTGTTATAAATATCAAAGCGGTATTGAAGATGCCATTGGTTATATCAAGATTTGGGAATCAGTTGAGCCATATGTGGATGATGCACGTTATCAAGCTGTTCATACCAAACTAATACGTCAGGCTAAAGACGCCATGTGGTGGAGAGATGCTGTGATGCTTTATTTCCAAACATTCTCAAATATGCCTATCCCTGATGATTGCTATCCGCCACAACATACTTTGGAAGAACTTCAAAAGGTAGGTCAAGTGGATTATAGCGCATTCCGTCAGCAACCTGGTCAAGCTCCACAAGGTGCCCCACAAGATGGACAGCAAGCTCGTCAAGGCGGCCAACAAGGTGGTCAGGCCCGTCCTGCAGCAAATATGCCTCGCATGCGTCGCCCTGTCATTTACGATGTATTGCCTGAATACGAACTACCTATGGACTAATCCATAAATTAACAAAAAATAGTCCGGCTACTTTTTTTGAGTGGTCGGATTTTTTTATTCAGACAACTCCAACCATCGGAGTTCTTTGTTGTCAATAGATTCTATGATAGATTGAATCTCAATGGAATTGGCAGTGATTTCTTCAAGAGAGAGAGAACCTGAATTGAGGGCTTCCTCAATTGCTGTTTTGCGAACAGAGAGAGCAGCAAGATCTAATTCTATTTGCTCTAATTCTCGCTTTTCCTTATAGGTGAGTTTCTTTTCATTAGGCCTTTCGGCAAGCTTATTCGATTTTGCATTGTCTGACGGCTTGGATGCTGCCTTTTGGGCTTGTATTTGAGTTTTTCGTAAGTCAATGAGATATTCGCGGTACTCGCTATAACTACCAATAAAGTCTTTGATGTGGCCGTCGCCGGTAAATACAAAAAGGTGATCTACAATTTTGTCCAAGAAAAACCTATCATGAGAAACCAAAATAACACTGCCATCGTAATCTTGAAGATAGTTCTCCAGAACATTCAAAGTAACAATATCCAAATCGTTGGTCGGCTCATCTAGAATCAGGACATTTGGTCTCTTCATCAAAATGGTCAGCAAATAAAGGCGTCTTTTTTCTCCACCGCTGAGTCTTTCTATCTTGGTGTTGAACATTTCGTGAGAGAACAGAAACTGCTGTAAAAAGGTTGTAACGGCAACTTGACTGCCATCTGAAGCTTTGATTTCTTCTGCAATTTCTCGAACGGCCTCCAACACAGTCATGTTCTCTTGAAATTTCATACCTTCTTGCTTATAATGGCCAAAACGAACAGTCTCTCCCCATTCGATATTTCCTCCACTTAAAGCAATTTCAACCGTAATAAGCTTTAAAAATGTGCTTTTGCCAATGCCATTGGCTCCAACTATTCCTATTTTTTCGCCTGGAGTAAAATTATATGAAAAAGAGTCGAGTATGCACTTGTCTCCATAGTTGAACTGTGCGTTTATGCAATTAACAATTTTCTGTCCAAGTCGGCTAGATGACAGATTGATAGATAACTGCTTAGCATCCCTATTTGTGACAGCCTTGTCTTGCAGGTCATAAAAGGCATTTTCGCGATAACGGGCCTTGCCTGTACGTGCGCAAGGAGTGCTACGCATCCACTCAAGTTCTCTGCGATATAGATTGCGGTATTTGTCATTGAGGGTAGAGGCCAGAGCCAATCGTTCCTCTCTCTTTTCAAGATAGTAAGAATAATTTCCCTTATAAATGAAAAGGTTTCCGCCATCCAGTTCTAATATGGTATTACAAACTCTATCTAGAAAATAGCGGTCGTGAGTAACCATAAATATAGTTCTGCGACTCTTTCGAATATAGTCCTCAAAATACTCAATAGCCTCAAGGTCGAGATGGTTGGTTGGCTCATCCAACACAATTAAATCTGCATTAGTAATAAGGACACCGGCAATAGCAACCCTCTTAGCTTCTCCGCCCGACAGCTCTCCGCCTTTTTTTTTGAAATCCGGAAGACCCAGCGAAGTCAATATTTGTTGAGCCTCAACCTCTATGTCCCATTGTTCTTTAGGCGTTTTACTGAGGTCTACTTTAGAAATGACCTGCTCAATAATAGTCTTGTTAGGGTCCAATACACTTTCTTGCTCCAAATAAGCAGTAACAATGTTTTTTAAATACTTAATGGAACCCCCGTTGTCCGGTGAATCATGCCCTGCCAATATTTTTAATAAAGAAGTTTTTCCTGTGCCATTAGGGGCAATTAAAGCTATCTTGTCTCCTTCATTGATGTTGAATGATATGTTTTCAAACAACACTTTATGTCCATAAGACTTGGAAATATTTTCAACTTGAAGGTAACTTGGCATTGCAGTTACAAAGATAAAAAAAACGAAGAAGCCGAACTAAAAAAGCTCGAAAACTGCATTGAACTCACTTAATATTTGGTCATTACAGCGTAGGTAACTTCCTTATATTCAGTTTTGTTCGCCTTGTTTTCGAGCTTTTTTATCAGCTTCTATATAAATTATAGATTAGAATAGATTATTCTTCATTTGGAGTTGGAGTGGATTCTTCGCTAGAAGCGTTGTGTTCGCCTCTTGGTTTGAAGTCATCTCTATGGAAACCACCTTCGCGACGACCATCTCTGCGATCACCATATCTGCGATCACCACCTCTACTGTCGCTTCTACGGTCACCTCCTCTAAAGTCACCTCTGCGGTCACCATCTCTGTGCTCTGTACGAGGTTTGCGAACAGGCTCAACATAGCCTTCAGGCTTCTCCATCAAAGATTTGCGAGAAAGGCGCAATTTGCCAGACTTAACATCAACTTCAATAAGTTTGACGTCTAATTCGTCGCCAACATGGAGGACATCTTCAGTTTTTTCAGTCTTAGCCCAGTCAATCTCTGAAATATGAAGCAAACCTTCTTTACCAGGAAGAATTTCAACAAAAGCACCAAATTCAACGATTGAAGTAACTTTACCATGATATACTTCGCCAACTTCAGGAACAGCACATATACCCATAATCCATTCATATGCTTTTTGCATTGCCTCTGCGTCGTTGGTAGCAATATCTACGATGCCTTTTCCGTCAACCTCGTCAATATTGACAGTTGCACCAGTTTCTTTTTGAATTTT
>JAAZCF010000096.1 GCA_012513425.1 Bacteroidales bacterium | reverse complement strand
CACCGGCAGAACCTATGATCTTGCAGGAGCGGGCTGGCAACAAGAGCACTGGCGTATGAGTCAAACTCGAGGCATTGGAGCACATCGCACATGGTTGCCATGGATCTCAATCAACCACTTGCATGGAATCACCGCCCTTGAAGACTTTGATGAAGATCTTTACAAAGAACTATCAATAATAATCTCTTAAGCGGATTTAAGGGTATCTTTCACAAAGAGCTTGGCTGGTATGTCGAGCTCTTTGTTATATTGTAACACATTGTGCCATGCATTTGCCCTTATTATTGGCACTCATTCCCCGAATCTAAATATCTTCTGTCCATAAGTATCTGAGATTTGTCTAAAATCAAGATACTTCATGAAATTCTTATCAAAACTACTTGTTTAATAACTGTCAGTTATAGTTTACAAGTGTATATTCCATCATTATTATATTGAAACAGCCTGAAAAATACTCCAGGCTGCGAAATTATAGTAAAGTTCCACGTGGAACATCACAAGCTTGTCTACAAAAGTTAGCGACCGAAATGAATCAAAAGAACAGAAATATCTGCGGGAGAAACTCCAGAGATACGAGATGCTTGCGCAATAGTTCTTGGACGATATCTATTCAATTTGATTCTACATTCAATTGATAGAGATGTTATCTTAGAAAAATCATAACTCTCAGGAATCTTAATATTTTCAAGACGAAGAATTTTGTCAGCAAGACGTTTTTCTCTGTCAATGTATCCTTGATATTTAATAGCTATTTCAGCAGCTTCTACCACTTCTCCCTTCAAGTCTTCATCAAGAGAACATGATTCCATAATTGAATCAATATCCACAAATGTTCCCCGTGGAACATTATTCATCATAGAATCGATATATACAAAAGGTCTTGTAAGTAATTCTACTAATTTCTTTCTGGTATCAATAGGAGAAGATTCGACACTCTCCAAATAAGGATTTACATCTTCAGGTCTAATAGAGGTAGAGCAAATTTCATCCTCGAGTTTTCCAACAGCATTATACTTATGAAGCATGTTATCGAATCTCGACTTGTCGGCTAACCCTATTTCATAACCTTTTTGAGTTAACCTTAAATCAGCATTGTCACCTCTAAGTAATATTCTATATTCCGCTCTTGAAGTAAACATACGATATGGTTCATCAACACCTTTTGTAATGAGGTCATCAATGAGAACTCCAATATATGCCTCATCTCTCTTAAGAATTAATTCTTCTTTTTCTTGAATTCTAAGAGCAGCATTGATTCCTGCCATCAATCCTTGAGCGGCCGCCTCTTCATAGCCGGTAGTACCATTGACCTGACCTGCCAAATATAAACCGCCAATGACTTTACTTTCTAAAGTAGCTTTGAGTTGAGTAGGATCGAAATAATCATATTCGACAGCATAAGCAGGTCTGAATACTTTAACATTTTCGAAACCATCAATTTCATGTAAAGCCCTCATTTGAATTTCTACTGGCAAGGAAGATGAGAAGCCTTGCAAATAATACTCATTTGTTTCCCAACCTTCAGGTTCCAAAAATAATTGATGGCTGTCTTTGCCCGCAAAGGTTCTTAACTTATCTTCGATAGATGGACAATATCGCGGACCTATACCAACAATTTTTCCCATAAAAAGAGGGCTTTGATCAAATCCACTTCTTAATATATCATGAACTCTTTCATTGGTATGAACAATATAGCAATCTTTCTGTATACCCTTTTGTTGAATTGAACTTTTTACCGGCAGAAAAGAAAACCTTGACGGATTAACATCACCCTTTTGAAGAATCATAGAATTCAAATCCAAAGAGCGAGCATCAATACGCGGAGGTGTACCGGTTTTCATTCTTGCTACTTTAATTCCTTCTGATGCCAATTGTTCGCCAAGACCGAAACTAGACAACTCCCCTATCCTACCTCCAACTGTCATTTGTTGTCCAATGAAAAGTTTACCATTGAGAAATGTTCCGGCTGTAATTATAACTGCTCGTGACTGAAATTTTGAGCCCAACTGGGTTACTACGCCAAAAATATTCGATTCTCGAATAGATAACTCCGTAACAACATCTTGCCAAATATCTAATTTACAAGTACTTTCGAGCACTGTTCGCCAATTATGAGTATATAATGCTTTGTCGCATTGTGCGCGAGGACTCCACATTGCGGGGCCTTTACTTTTATTGAGCATCCTAAATTGAAGAGTGCTTTGGTCGGTGACAATTCCAGAGAAACCACCCAAGGCATCAATTTCTCTTACAATCTGACCTTTTGCGATTCCACCAATTGCGGGGTTACAACTCATTTGAGCAATGTTGCGCATGTCCATTGTGACCAACAGAACTTTTACCCCCATCTTTGCTGCAGCAGTCGCCGCCTCGCAACCAGCATGGCCTGCTCCTACTACAATAACATCATAAGTATTATCCATCAAAATAAAATTAGTCTGCTTTCATTGAAGACAGCAATTCGAGAGCAGAATCTTCTCCGGCCCTCATATGGCTTTTATCCGCATCACT
>JAAZCF010000095.1 GCA_012513425.1 Bacteroidales bacterium | reverse complement strand
TCTATATATAAAATGATTATTTATTTGTTATTATGAAAAAAGCTCTGGTACTATTGAGTCTAGTGATTGCGATATCGTCTTGCGATATCCTTGGCAACACGAGCATTAAGGATCCGATTAAGATTTCTTCACCGGAACCTACAGAATTTATCACGAAAGTGTCATTGACGGAGCCTCAGAGAGAATATGTGGATGCAGGAAATGCCTTCGCATTTAAGTTCTTGCAGAAAGTCTATGCAAATAAACAGAGCAATGTGATAGTGTCTCCTCTTAGCCTACAATATGCCTTGGCTATGGTAGTAAACGGAGCATCGGGCCAAACAGCATCTGAAATAACATCTGCATTAGGCTTTGGGGACGATGTGGCAGCACTTAACAAGTATTGCAATCTGATGCTCAATCAGCTGCCTGCTGTAGACGAGAATGTGAAGCTCAAGTTGACTGATGCGGTAATTGTCAATAAAGATTATCTGCTTAAAGACTCTTTTCGCAAGACAGTCGAAGAAAATTATTATGCACCTGTAGAGTATATGGATGCCACAAACATTCAAACTGTTCTTGATAAAATCAACGAATGGGCATCGCGTAATACTAATGGGCTAATAGATCCATTTTTGAGTAATAATGACATCAATAAGAGCATTGCAGCCACTATTCTCAATGCCTTATATTTCAAGGCTGAGTGGCAACAAATCCAAGGTAATCCAATGTTTAGGGAAGAAAATACCAAAAAAAGTCAACCGTTTTATTATGATGGCGGAGGAGCGGGTGTCGCTGACTATATGAATGTTTCTCATCATCTAAATTATGGCAAGTTTGAAAACAACAGCATTCTAGAGATTCCTTATGCCGGCGGAAACTTTGTAATGTATGTGCTATTGCCGGATGAAAAAGGGAGCAATGGCTTGAAAAAGCTACTTGATGAGCTTACTATTGATAAATTGGAAACAGCCTTGTCTTCAATGACAAAAGAATCGAAAATTCATCTAAGCCTGCCAAAATTTGAGATTGAGGAGAAAGACTATTTATCTGTCATTCTTCAAGACATGGGCATTTCACGTTCTTTCCAGATGAATGCAGAGTTTGATAACATGTTCGCCAATAAAGATCAGCATTTCTTTATTTCAGAAGTCATTCAGAAATCAAAAATCATCGTTAATGAAGGGGGAACAGAGGTGGCTTCAGTCACTGGTGTTACTGTGAGAGGAGCAAATCCAGCACAACTGACAAAAGTGATAGACTTCGTCGCAGACCATCCATTTGTATACTGCATAGCAGAAAAGACCTCCGGCGCAATCCTCTTTGAAGGAGTGTTCACGGGTAAATAAAAGCCATATCGGCTAAATAGACAAAATTAACCCCGAAAGTTCTCGAAAACTTTCGGGGTTATTGTTTGGGAAGAAGCTCTTATTTGAAAAGCTTTTTGGCAAAATCATGGAAAGATTTGCGCCATACCTGCCACTCGTGGTCGCCAGGGTAATAAGCCGCGTCAACCTCAAGACCGGCAGCATGCATCTTCTTGACAACAGCTTTCGTGTACTCAATACGAGGGTCTTGCTCTCCGCAAGTCATAAAGTATACATCCAAAAGATTGTTGTATTCAGCAGATTTTGAAAGAAGACCTGGAACCAATGCGTCCAAATCTACATCAGCAGCTCCATTGATGCCACCAAACATACCTGTACTGAAAGTAGCAACTGAACCGAAAGTATCAAGCTCGTTCAAACCGATCATGAAACTTTGGCCGCCACCCATTGAAAGACCGCACATAGCTCTGTTCTTTCGGTCGGCTTTGGTGCGATAATGGCTGTCAACAAAAGGAATGATATTATCTATCAATTCTTCTCTGAAAGGAGCCATGCCTTCAACGCTGTATGCGCTGCCGCCGCCACTGCGACCAACATTGCTATTAGAGCTGACAACAATCATTTCTTCAGCCTCGCCGGCTGCAATCATATTGTCAAGAATAGTACCGGTACGACCTTGCTCAACCCAACCGCGATGGTCTTCGCCACCACCATGTTGAATATAAACTACAGGATATTTCTTCTTTCCTTTATTGTATGAAGGAGGAGTATAGATGCAGATAGGTCTCCAAGATTTGGTGAACTCTGAGTAATACCAAAGATAATTGGTCTCACCATGTGGAACATTTTGTGGCTCCATATATTCACAACCTTTCTCAGGTATATCAATAGCACTGCACATCAGGCTGCAACCATAGAAGCTCTCGCTGGCAGGGTCAGAAACCATCACACCATCAATAGACAATCTGTAATAGTGGAAACCTTCAATCATTGGCTTTGTGCGAACAGTCCAGAAACCATTATCATCGCAAACCATGTCATATCTGCCGCCGCAATCAACTTGTACTTTGCGAGCCTGAGGAGCATATAATCCGAAGATAACACTGTTATCAGGCATCAGACGTGGATATGAAGTAGCGCTGATATTTGTAACCATTGCCTTTGATTCTGCAGGAAAAGCAGGAGCAGCAGCTCTTGGACGATTTTCAGGGAAATTCTTCTTGAATAGGTTTGGAAGGAAATGATAATACATGATTGGCTTCCAAGTAATCATACTATGAGCACCTTCGCCGCCAACCCAATAATCGTGAACAATTCCTCTTTTAACCCAATTGTCATGCATGACCTGGTGACGAGCACGCTCGTTTGTCTCATAAGTACCTGCACCGACAAACAAATAGTCAACTTTGTCATTGAACCCTGGTTCAAGAATGGCAGGAGTTTCACTGTCATCGATAGCAGAGCTTAAAAGGCCAAAGTTTGAGAATAGGTCAAGATGTCTGAAACCAACATATTGAGCCATACGTCCACCCATTGAAAGACCACAAATGGCCCTTGCATGGCGGTCTTTTATGACACTATAGTGATCTTCTACGAAAGGAATGATGTTATCGATGAATTCCTGCTCAATCATTGGGAAAGCCAACTCAGTGTGCTGAGGATGGTTTCTGCGAAGAATATTGCTATGAGGCATGGCTACAATCATCTCGCGGGCCTTGCCTTCTGCGATAACATTATCCAAAATAAAATTGATGGAACCTTCTTGAATCCAAGTCTGTTGAGTATCGCCTGAACCTGCCATCAAATAAAGTACAGGATATTTTTTTGAAGGGTCGTAATTTGCAGGAGTGTAAACAATCATCTCTCGCAAGCCCTTTGTGACATCAGAATAATAATAATGAGTGGTCAAACTACCGTGAGGTACATTTTCCTTTGGATCGAAATATTGAGGCTCATTATCGTGGATATACACGATGCTGAAAGTAGGCTGGTCCATAGCAACAGAATATTTGTTGTTGGGGTCAACTATTTTCAAACCATCTACGATAAAGGAGTATCTGTAAATATTAGGAGTAAAAGGACCGATAGTGGCTTCCCAAACACCATCTTTGCCTTTTACCATTGGTATTCTTGTGCCATTTGTTGGACCTACAAAGAAGTTTCCTTCCACAAACACTTGTTTGGCATTTGGGGCAGGAAGACGGAAAGTGACAGTGTGATTATCCATAACTTCAGGAGAATTAACCCTAACGCTATAAGATACAACACCTTCAGTATTTTTCTGAGGATTCCAGTCTACATTAACATGAGCTTGCTGCGCTACAGCAACAAAACTGAGTAGCACAGCAAGGACTAAAGTATATATTTTTCTCATAAGAAACTATTATCACTCGGCTACGATAGGAGCACCCATTTCAGAGTTTTCAACATCAGAAGAATCGAGTTTAAAAAGCATCAAATTATTGTTATCTTGAGTGCAAGGAGTCCATTCTCCACCATCAGGACCATTAGGGTCGCTGTATTTAGCAAAGTTGGTCCAAGCTGTCAACATCTTTTCAGAAAGATCCCAGTCACCCTGAGTCCAAGGACGCCAACAATGTTTCAAGGATTTGAATACGAACCAAAGGTCAGAAGAGTGGAATGCACCTTTAAGACGAGCTGTAACAGTAGGTTCTGAACCATCATCTGGAAGAGGACGTGCAAACTCATAAGCCCATGCTTTATTACCGACCTGCTCACGATTTACGCAAAAATCAATGATACCTTTAGACATACTGCCCATATCGTTGAGTGTGTAGCCAATCATATAAGGAACATTGTGAAGTGAGCCATCAATAGCTGCAGCATCAAAGCCTTGTGGAAGTACATAACCTTCAGCTACAGGAGAACCAGTAACACTGCCTCTTTTGCCTGTGACTGCTGAATAATAGCTGGCAGCAGTGTATAACATCTCAGTAGAAGCTCTGCGCATCTTTGCAAGATCTGTATAACCTGCCCAATCCATTACTTCTTTAGTTTGTTGCTCATATGCAGAAAGTGGCAATTGCTCTCTTGCAGGAACATCATGGTTAGGAAGAGCAAGACCGCCGCCGCTCATAATGATGGCTTTGTCAAACAAACCTTCTGTGAGAGGAGAAGCGCAAAGAGTCTTAACGCTACCTGCACCTGCACTTTGTCCGAAAATTGTAACATTTTCAGGGTCACCACCAAATTGTGCGATATTTTTGTTAATCCATTTAAGAGCTTCAATTTGGTCAAGGATACCATAGTTACCTGAAACACCATTTGGACTTTTAGCTGAAAGCTCTGGGTGAGTCAAGAAACCGAAAACGCCTAGACGGTAGTTGATAGAAACCAATACTACATCTTTAGCACCCCATTCTTGACCATCAAACTCTGGCTCTGAGCCCCAACCTTCTCTGTATCCGCCACCATGAATCCAAAGGGCAACAGGAAGTTTAGCATCAATCTTATTAGGAGCTTTTGTCCAAACATTCAAATAAAGGCAATCCTCACTTGAATTAGATTCTGCACCATAACCCCATTCTGTAGTATATCCGCCTGGATAATGAACTGCTTGATAGCTAGGATGCTCAAATTGATCACAAACCTTAACGCCATCCCATGGAACTACTGGTTGAGGAGCTTTCCATCTTAGATCTCCAAGAGGTGGAGCTGCATAAGGAATGCCGCGATAAACATAAACATCAGGATTATCGTCTGCGAAGACACCCTGAACCTGACCACCTTCTATGGTAAGAACAGGATTTTGCAACTGTTGAGTCTGGCACCCTACCATAACCATGAGTAGGACTGCAAGTGAATAAACTTTTGCTTTCATAGGTATAAATTAGTTGTAGATATATAATGTAAAAGTAACACTTTTTTATTTAAGAAACTTGCAGAAATACGTCAAAAAATATAATTTTATCCAATCTTTATTAGAATAATATATCTATGGCTATCATTATTTACATCATTGGCGTTATCCTTTGTGTTTGGTGCGTTTATGACTTGTTTAAAAACAAAACAATGCAATTGATTTGGAAAGTGATAATAGCTATCCTTCTATTATATTTTAGTTGGCTTGGCCTTTTACTCTATTTCTTTTTTTTGAGAGAAAGAATTAAATAATCATCACATTCTTTGAAGGCATTCAGCCAAAGACTCTTGCCATCGTTTAAGTTTTACATTAAATTCAGTGGCAATTTTAGTTTTGTCCATATACGAATAACTAGGACGCACTGCTTTTTGACGATAATCTGCTGAAGAAACAGGGTTTACAATGCATGTTAGTTCAGCTTGATGCATAATTTCGGAGGCGAAATCATTCCAACTACAGCTGCCTTCGTTGCTGAAGTGATATATTTCGCATTGCTTGAGACCAGATATTGGCAGCATTTTTATTATTGCTTCGGCAAGGTCTGCTGCATAGGTAGGACTGCCTATTTGGTCATTAACGACTGAAATAGCTTTGCGAGAAGCTCCCAATGATAGCATGGTTTTAACGAAGTTTTTTCCATAGGGTGAATAAAGCCACGAAGTGCGAATAATTACACCTTTGCAGCCAACCTCCATCATGGCTTGCTCAGAGGCCAGTTTGCTTTTTCCATAAATTGAGAGTGGATTTGGAGAGTCTTGCTCGCAGTAAGGGCTCTTTTTGCTGCCGTCAAACACAAAATCAGTAGATATTTGAATGAGTGAGGCATCAGTTTCCAGCGCAGCTTTGGCAAGACATCTGACTCCCTCGCAGTTGATTTTATAACATGCATCAGGATTGTCTTCAGCTCCTTCTACATCAGTGTATGCTGCGCAGTTGATGATTGTGCCTACGTTGCGCTGCTTAACTATCTGTTCAACAGCTGTTTGATGGCAAATGTCCAATGATTCGATGCCATCAGCTGCAAGATAATCAGTGAAAATATAGTTATTTTCATTATTTTCAGAAAGTCTGCGAATTTCGCTACCTAATTGGCCGCATGAGCCGGTTACTAGAATATTTCTCATCTTTTGCATTTTACTAACACAAAGATAAACTATATTTGCAACATGGATTACAATACACAAAGAGAAAAACTTATTTTGCCTGAATATGGAAGACATGTTCAAAAGATGATGGAGCAGGTATGTTACATCGAAGATAAGGCAAAGCGCACGGAACAAGCCCAGGCAGTGGTTAATGTTATGAACACTCTGAACCCACAGCTTAGAGACTATCCTGATTCAAAACGCAAGCTTTGGGATCATGCGCATATCATCACAGATTATCAACTTGACGTTGATGCGCCTTATGAAGCTCCTATTAAAGAAGTTCAACAGACAAAGCCCGACCCCATTGAGTATAGCAAAACTCCTATTCGAATGAGTTGCTATGGCCGTAATATTCAAAATATGATAGGTCTCATTGTGGATTGTGAAAAAGGGGAAGATGTCCGCAGAGATTTAATACGTCTGCTCGCTCTCTATATGCGTCAACAATATCTTATCTGGAATAAAGATAATGTTGCTGATGAGACAATATTTAAAGATATGGAATTATTGTCTGAAGGAAAGCTGAAGGTTCCTGAAGGGATTGATTTAGGCCCAATTACCGGAGATTTTTCTCGTCCGGGTATTGGAAACCAAAATGGCAGAAATCTTGCCAATAGAAAGTTCAACAAGAAAAGAAGAAAATAACTATGGCGTCAAAGTCAGGTAGCAAAAAAAAATCTTCAAAAAAGAAGTCTAAAAATCGCAAGCGTTTTTCTGATGAGCAAAGAAGTGTTATCAGGATAGTCGCCGGTGTGATTTTTACTTTTGTTTGTATTTTTACTACTGCTGCTCTTGTTTCTTATGCTTTTAGTTGGAATGTTGATCAAAGCATAAAGACCAACGAAGTGATGTGGAATGCCTATGTGAGAGCTGATAATATTTGCGGCAAACTTGGCTTTGAGTGGGCGGATTTTTTAGTTTCTAAATTATTCGGTTTGGGAGCTTTCTTTCTGCCTATCTTCATGGGTTTACTTGCTATTGCTTGTTTCCGCATCAGGCGTGTTAAAATTTTCAGAGCCTTTATAATTAACTTATTCGGATGTATTCTTTTCTCAGTAATTGCAGCCTATTTCTCTTCATTTTTCCAGAGTGGTTTACTGCTTCCTAGCGGTATTGGCGGCTCATATGGTAATCTGGCCAATCTTTGGCTTACAAGTGTGGTTGGGCCGTTTGGCGCGGGAGCAGTTTTAGCTTTTTTGCTATTTATATGGCTTATTCTGTTGACCAAAAAAGTGGCTCTTTGGTTTGATAAATTTCTCTATTGTACGTTCCATAAAGAAAAGCCACTCATGTCTGTTGATGATGCCGATGAAAAGAATGAAGATGAAAATGAGGACAATGAGGAAGATGAGGAAGATGAGGCTGATAATGAAGCTGAGTCAGAGAAAGAAGAATTAGAAACTGAAGCTATATCATTAGAAATTGAAGATGATTATCTAAATGAATCTTCAAAGCCTGAGCCTGAGCCATCAACAGATGCTGAATCTGTGGAACTTGTGATAGAGAGTAATGAACACGACTATCTGGCAAATCTCTCAGATGACGATAAGGCTCACATTTATGATCCCAGATTAGATTTATCCAGCTTTCAATTTCCTTCAATGAGCATGCTTGATGATTATCGCAGCAAGCAGTATGAGGTCTCAAGAGAAGAGCTTGAAAAGAACAAAGTAAGAATTGTCAATGCTTTAAATAGTTATAAGATCAAGGTTGATAGCATCGCAGCCAAAAGAGGCCCAACAGTCACTTTGTATCGCATCAGACTCGCAGAAGGTATTCGTATTGCTACTGTTAAAAAATTGGAGGAAGATATTGCTATTTCTCTGGGAGCCAAAGGCGTGAGGGTGCTCACACTTTCAGATGCCATTGGAATAGAGGTGGCTAATAATAAGCCGAGCATAGTGCCTCTTAAGGCAATTCTCAATTCTCAGGCCTTCATAGAGCAGAGCTCTCAAATGGAACTGCCGGTGGCATTGGGTATTACAGTAACAAATGAACCATTCTTTTTGGATGTGGCAAAAATGCCACATCTATTGGTTGCTGGAGCTACAGGAACAGGAAAGTCAGTTGGTTTGAACTCTATTATTACATCACTTTTGTTTGCCAAGCATCCTTGCGAATTGAAGTTTGTGATGGTGGATCCTAAAAAGGTTGAGCTGGATTTTTATAATGCCCTTGAAAAGCATTATTTGGCCAAGCTCCCTGACGAGGAGGAAGCAATTATCACAGATACAAATAAAGTGGTTCGTACGTTGAAAAGCTTGTGTATTGAGATGGATAATCGCTATGAGTTACTTCGAGCCGCAGGAGAAAGGAAGATTACTGCTTACAATGAAAAGTTCTTGAATAGAAAGCTCAACCCGCTGAAAGGTCATGTCTATCTGCCATATATTGTTGTAATCATCGATGAGTTTGCAGATCTGCTTATGTCCGCAGGTCGCGAAGTTGAAGAGCCTATCGCTCGTTTAGCTCAAAAGTGACGTGCAGCTGGTCTACATGTTGTTTTAGCGACACAAAGACCGACGACAGATGTTATTACAGGTAATATCAAAGCAAACTTTATCTCTCGAATAGCGTTTAAAACTTATTCATCAGTTGACTCTAAAACAATTCTTGACCAGCCTGGTGCCAACCGATTGATAGGCCGCGGAGATATGCTTGTTAGCTATCCGGGAATCGAAACTACACGTGTCCAATGTGCCCTCATTGACACAGAAGAGGTTGACAGAATCACCAAATTTATTGGTAAGCAACATGGCTACGAACATGCTTTCTTTTTGCCGGAAGTAGATGATGAAGAAGGCGAGACTGCCGGTGGGGTAGATTTGCACAAAAGAGATAAGCTTTTTGAAGATGCTGCCAAAATCGTGGTTCAAAGCCAGCAAGGCTCAACTTCATTGCTGCAGCGCAAATTGGGCATTGGCTACAATAAAGCCGGCCGATTAATTGATCAACTAGAGGCGGCTGGAATTGTCGGTCCATTTAGTG
>JAAZCF010000094.1 GCA_012513425.1 Bacteroidales bacterium | reverse complement strand
GCCTACATTGCCGCTGGGGATTCAGGGAGGACATTCGTATAATAATTATATCGGACTTGGCTCCACAAGGTCTGCTTTCATTTCAAAGAACTTCCAATATGGGAAGCTCTCCTTCAGCCCATATGCAACGTTGGACAGACACAGCTATGACTACATGAACGCAGTTGTATTCTCTGTGGGTGGCTCTCTCTCATATTCATTAAATAATCAACTCTCACTCACAGCGTTTGGAAGATATGCCACAACTCCTGGCGTAATATTCTCGCCAGCGGTAATGTCTATGATTTCCACCTCAAGATTTGGTGGATACGCAACTTACGATTTCGACTATTTCTCCCTAAGTGGAGGAGTGCGGCGTGAATTCAATCCCTACACAAACAATTGGGATACATATCCGATCATCATGCCGACGTTTAAAATTGGTGGGGCAGAAATCAGCATTGATGTCGGCCCTGCCGTAAAAAATGCCATCCAAAACCATCAAGGCCCACCACCACCTCCTCAAAGGAAATAACAATCTGTTTTGTTTCTACCCTAAAGTGCGATAATGCTCAGCGGCAAATAGATACTGCCTCTCGAATTCTGCTATTGCTCTTCTGCTCTGCGGATTTTTTGATTGGTAAATGTCATATGCATGAAACCAGCCTGGATAAACATCAACCTTTGCAGGCACTCCTGCCTTCTGCAGATTGTCAACATAAGTGAGAGTCTCGCAATAGAAAGGTTCAATGTCGCCAACATAAGTGTAACATGGAGGTAAGTTGGAATAGTCTGTCTGTCTTCCCGGGGCAGCATATGGCGGAATGTCTTCCAAACCTTTGAGATACTGTTTCCACGACCATAGATTCTTGTTTGTATCCCACACAGGTGCATAATTATCTATTGAAGATGGAGTTGGTCTGTCATCCAGCATGGGGTAAAGAGGCATCTGAAAAGAGATTTTGGCATACCCAAAGTCTCTTGCATGCATGCAGACTGCCGCTGTGAGACCTCCACCTGCACTTTCTCCACCAACCATAATTCTGCCTGAGTCGACCCCCAAAGTTGCAGCATTGTCTTTTAGCCATTTGAGTGCACTCACACAATCTTCCAATGCTGCCGGGTATGGATTTTCAAAACTTAATCGATAGGCCGGGGCTACCACAACTGCGCCATATTTTCTCACAAGAGCATAACCTCTGGTGAAGAAAACCATCTCAGGCATACCAGATATATACCCGCCTCCGTGAAGCCAAAGAATCCCAGGTGTGAGTTCTGCTCGGCGTTCCGAGGGTTTGATGATTATCATCCTGATATCTCTGCCTGTGGAAGGAATTTTGATTCTGTCTATTGTGCACCCTTTCATAATGTGGAAAAATTTATTGTTGCAATCAGCTGTAGTGTTAGGCAAATGTAAATATAAAACTTTGAATTTGGGCAACAGGCAAGCGAGGAGCCAGCCGCACACAAAGCTCGGCGTAGAGCTTGCTCTGAAGCAACGGGAGCTTCTCAATCCGCGCTGAAGGGGCCATTCTCGAATCTCAATCCAGGAAATTAACTTTCGAAAAAACAGGCACATAACGTTTCCGATTACGATACACCGGTCTATTGCACTCTATGGCCAAAACCGTAAGGAGTCCATCTCGTTGCACCTCGAAATCGCCAACATTCAGACCTACTCCAAGCACTTTTGCCATGTAAACGCTTGGAGCGCCCATGTTTTGAAACCTAGTCCAAGCACTCTAAGTCCAAAACCGTAAGGAGTCCTACCCGTTTCACTTCAAAACGCGACTTTTGGTACCCATCTACTGCACTTTTGCCTTAAAAACGCAAGGAGTCCCATGCGAAAAGTGACCCAGCTACGTCACTATTCATACAAAACCGTCTGGAGCCCTCCGTAATTCTTTTCGGAATCGCGTTTGTCGACCAGAACTTCCATTTGCGGATGTGACTTTAATTAGATAATCTTGTTATTTCTCAAAAACATCGTTCGCTGCCAGCGCCACTGGCAAGAAGCTTCAAAGATGTTGGTGTCAAGCTCAACTCCAGTCACTGCCACCTTTTCTTATGACACGCGTAAGAGGATAGAGCCACAATTGCCACGACTAATAGTTAACGAAAATGGTTTTCATTATCTCTTGAATATAGAACGTCGATTTTTATCGCCCACCGAAAATCGCTGTGCCGATGCGAATCATGTTTGAACCGCATTGAATAGCGATGGGCCAATCGCCGGACATTCCCATGGAGATGACGGGGTGAGCGATGCCGGTGATGTTTGCTAATTTTTTAGCAGTTGAAGCGGCTTTACTAAACTCGGAAATGATCAGCTCTTGATTGCTGGTAAAAGAAGCCATCGCCATGAGG
>JAAZCF010000093.1 GCA_012513425.1 Bacteroidales bacterium | reverse complement strand
GCTCATTTGGCTGAGCAACTTCACTGCGAGGCTCAACACCAGCAGCTACCTCGACACGCTCAACCTCAGGCACGAACTCTTCGGCTTCAAACTCCATCAGCAGGCCCATCTCCTGTGGTGGAGGATCTAAATATTTCAGCCCCAAACAAGAACATAAGAGCACAATAAGACCATTGAACACTACTGTGGCCAACATTCCTACTGCCTTTGATTTGCCCATATATTCGCTCATTTAAATAATTACTCCGGCGAAGTCGCCATAATCACTTTAAAGTTATTTCTCTTTGCGATATTCATCAATGCCACAACCTCCTTTACGGGAACAGTTTCATCGGCATATATTGAAAAAGTAGGATCATCCTGCTCCTCCAGAAGAGGAATAATAGTGGGTTCAATATCTTCGAACCTTATAGGATGGATATCTCCATTGATGTGATAAGTCACTGTGCCTTGCTCGGGATAGTGCTTCACAGACACACTCACAGTTGCCTTGGCTGACACCTGACCTGTGCTTTTTGGCAGTAAAAGCTTCAAAGCATTAGGGTTGACGAGGGTAGATGTAACCAAAAAGAAGATGAGCAGCAAGAAGACAATGTCAGTCATAGACGACATTGAAAACGAGCTGTCAACCTTGGTTGTACGTTTTATTGCCATAATACTAATTGTATAATTCTACAGATGAGCTTATCTCATTACTCTGAGTGAGGGCATCCATAAACTCAATTGTAGTATTTTCCATTTTAAACACCACGTCAGATACGCGTCCAGTGAGATAATTATAGCCGAAAAATGCAAGAATACCAACACACAAACCACCGACTGTAGTAATCATAGCAGTGTAGATACCACCTGAAAGAAGAGTGATGTCAATGTTGTTGCCAGCATTAGACATATTGAAAAATGCTTGAACCATACCCATTACTGTGCCCAAAAAACCAATCATTGGAGCACCACCGGCAATAGTTGCCAACAAAGGCAGACCTTTTTCCAATCTGGCAACTTCAAGGTTACCTACATTCTCAACTGCTGTCTGAATATCAGCCAGGGGCTTGCCAATTCTATCAATACCTTTCTCAATCATTCGAGAAATAGGCGAATCGGTTTTCTTGCAAAGAGCCATAGCTGACTTTTTCTTACCTTCAAGAATATAGTCAGTAATATCTTTTGTAAAATTTTTGTCAATCTTGCCGGCATAACTGATGGCAAACAGACGTTCTGCAAAAATGTAAATGGCAATGATTGAAAGAAGAGCAAGAACAATCATCAGCCAACCGCCTTTAGCGGCAAGTTCAAGAAGGGAAAATGAAAGCTCTTGCTGAACACCCTCTACTGCTACGCCAGCAGCATCTGAAGAGGTTTGTAGAAATGTAAAAAGCATATTGTTATTAAGTATTTGATTATTATAAAGTTATTAATTCATATGGGTACTTGACGTCTGTAAGCATCAATCCGACTGCCGGAACACTTTGGCCTGCGCTGCATCTGTCTTTCTTATCCAAAACCTCAGCCACCCATTCGGGCTTATGCCGCCCT
>JAAZCF010000092.1 GCA_012513425.1 Bacteroidales bacterium | reverse complement strand
TGATAATGCTGTCTGTGGGAGTTTTTCCAAGTTTCTATATCGGTATTATTAATAATATTATTCCGATTTTCGGTACCTCACAAATTTCTCTTTCCGGGGCAGTTCCAGCAATTGGAAGGGCTTCTGCCATCTTGATTGCTGTTGCTCTCGTTCTCTGGCTGTTAAGGAGTTTTTCCAATAAAAATAAAACTATTAAGAGAGGAGACACTTGGGGCTGTGCTTATCCTGTGCCTTCTGCCAAGATGCAATATACTGCCACTTCATTTGTGAATACTTATACCTCTTTGGTGAAAGGAGTTCTGAAGACAGGTTTGATTGATAAATGTGTGAACGCTTATCTGAAGTTTACAGGTCGATTTGCCTTTTTGCAAAATGGTCATGTGCAATCGTATATTTTATATGGTATTGTCTTTATAGTTGTAACGATTATTTTAACTCTCGTCTTATGCTAAGTTTTGCTTTGATAATAGTTGCTGCTCTTGTTTTCAGTGGCATCATCACTCGCACAAAAAGCATCTGTGCGGGAAGAAAAGGACCCGGCTTGTTTCAACCTTTGAAGGATGTGGCTAGGTTGTTTAAAAAAGGAACTGTTTATAGTAAAAATACCACGATTATTTTCAAACTTGCTCCGATTGTTTATCTTGCATCAGTGTTGACTGCAGCGGCTTGTGTGCCTTTTGGCGGTCGTCCCGGCCTGTTTAGTTTTGAGGGTGACTTTGTGTTTTTTGCCTATGTGCTTGCCCTTGGCAAGTTCTTTTGCATAATTGCAGCTCTCGATGCCGGTTCAAGTTTTGAGGGCATGGGTGCTTCCAGGGAAAGCCTGTATTCAATGTTGGCTGAGCCTGCGTTTTTCTTGATTTTGGGAAGTTTATCTCTCATGAGCGGATGTATTAGTTTTACTCAGATATTTTCTAATATTGACTTTTATGGAAACATCCTCGGTTTGGGGGTCGGTATAGTAATGGCAATTTTGCTGCTTCTTATAGCTATGATTGAGAGCAGCCGTCTTCCTATAGATGACCCTAAAACTCATTTGGAATTGACAATGATTCATGAGGTAATGATCTTGGATAACAGCGGCTTTGATTTGGGTTTGATATTGTCTGCAGGTTATGTGAAGTTTGCCATGTACGGGGCCTTGATTGCCAACTTTTTTATCATAGGATCGTTGCCTTTGGCCATTGGAATTTTTGCTCTTGTTCAGTTGGTTTGCGCCGTGACCATAGGAGCCACAGAGTCATTCATGGCACGCTTTAGAATGGTCCACAATCCTGAGTTTATTTTCTCTCTTACAGCTGCAGCTTTTGTAGTGCTATTTACCATTATAAACTACTAGACTTGACATGAAAGATATAATATTAGTGTTATATATAATTACTCTTATCTCATTGGCTGTTACCAATCGTATGAGGAATTATGTGAAGTTATTATTGTTCCAAGGTTTGCTCTTGTTTGCTTTATCGCTCATCCAACTAAATGAATTTACTATAGCAAACTTGATATGGATTGCAGTTGAGACCTTGCTGTTCAAGTCTATAGCCGTGCCTTCCTTCCTTTATTATCTTATCAATAGGAATCGCATAACTCGCGAAGCAGAGCCTTTTTTGCCTCATTTTGCTTCTTTGGCCATAACAATGATAATTATTGTAGGTACTTATTTGCTTGCAGGAGCAGTTAATAATGCCCCTGTCGACAATATTTTTATAGTTGCAGCGTTTTCATCCATTTTCTTCGGTCTTTATTTTATATGCTCTCGCAGAAAATTGTTGTCACATCTGATAGGTTACCTGGTCATCGAAAACGGAGTTTTCATTTTGACTCTTGCTGTTGGTAACAAAATGCCATTCCTTGTGAATCTAGCCGTGTTGCTGGATATTTTTGCCAGTGTGCTGTTGCTGGGCTTTTTCGCCGGCAAAATAGGAGATGTACTCAATGATACTGATATTGAATCACTCACAAGTCTAAAAGATTAACTGTCATGAGCTTTTTTACATTAGATTCTCTTTCAATACTTATGTTGATTGTCTTGGCAATAGTCTTAGTGCCGGTAGTGATTCATTCTTTCATTTATTTCAGAGATTATAAGACAAAAAGAGGTAGCAAGATTATATTCTTTTCTGCCTTGTTGATGTTGACTGTTGCTTTGGCCTTGGGCTATATGTCCAATCACATTACAATGACTTGGGTGTTTACGGAAATTACCACCCTTGCTGCAGGCTTGCTCATTTATCATCATAGGGAAGAGCTTGCTTTAGAGGCCGTTTGGAAATATGTGTTTGTCTGTGCTATCAGCGTAACATTCATTTTCATAGGCATTTTGTTCTGGGGATTGGCTTTGCTTCAAATAGATTTACATGAATTGACTTATGACAATTTGATGTCTTACGCTCCTTATATGGATCCATTCTGGCTGAAGATGGGCTATGTATTTATTTTTGCAGGCTTTACCGTAAAAATGGGCTTGTTCCCAATGTTTACAGCAGGTATTGATGCCAAAGATAATGCTCCCGGCCCTGCATCAGCAATGCTTTCTAGCGTGCTGGTCAATCTGGGCTTTGTGGGCATATATCGTTGCTATGCGGTGATGGTGGCAAGCTCAGAGGCTCAATGGGCCAGAATTATGATGTTGGTGGCAGCTGTTTTGACTATCTTCATAGCTACAACATATATTGTCAAGGTCCACAATGTCAAGAGGCTGCTGGCCTATTCATGCATAGAGCATAGCGCAATTGTCATTATCGGCTTGTGCTTTGGCAGAGTGGGTACAATTGCAGCACTTCTACACATCATCATGCACTCATTTATAAAGAGTGGTTTGTTTTTACACTACGGTCAATTGGCCAAAGTCTATAAATCGAAAATGATTGAGGATATGGGTGATTATTTAAACATTAATCCTTTTGGAGCGCTTGTGCTGTTGTTGGGCTTGTTTTCGATTACCGCAATTCCGCCATCCGGATTGTTTATGAGTGAATTGCAGCTATTTGGTGCTATGCTGGCAGAGGGTAGTTGGCTTATGATGGCTATTGTGGCTTTGCTGCTGACTGTGTTGATCTGGGCTATATGCAAAATTGTTATTTCCATTGTTTTTTTACCCAGGCCGAGAAGCTATCAGCAACACAGATTCAAGTCTTTTGCTGTGGAAAATATTACCCAATTAGTGCTGTTTCTTTTTGCTATCTATATTGGATATTTCAATCCTTCGTATGTATCATCATTAATCGGCGATGCTGCCTCTCTATTATTCTGATATGAAGCCATTATCTATTAAAAATTTACAGACAGTTGCTTTTAGTCAAATACCATCAACTGAGGATTATTCAGAGTTTTCTGCTTTGGTTCATGAGCTTATGGCTATTGAAAGTTGCCATTGCGTGAACTATTTTGCATACAAGAAAAATGATGCACTGCGCTTAATAATGTGCATTGCCAATGATGATTCAGCATCTATTGAGGTTTTTGGCTTTTCTCTCAATGATGATAAATTGGAATCTCTCCAAATTGAAGCATGTAATCGTTTTGAAAGAGAAATTGCAGAAAATTTCGACCTCAGCCTCTTGAATCATAGCTGGCCAAAACCTTTAAGAACCACTTCAGATGACTATCCATTTTATCGCGATGAAGATGAAGAAATCCATGAAGTTGGGGTGGGTCCTATTCATGCCGGAATTATTGAACCAGGTCATTTTCGCTTTACTTGTAAAGGAGAAAAAATCTTAAATCTGGAGATAATGCTTGGCTATCAGCACAGGGGTGTTGAAAAGCTAATGGTGGAAAAGCTAATGCTCAGCCAGAAAGCTATGTTGGCAGAGTCTGTGGCAGCTGACAGTGCCGTCAGCAATAGTGTGGCTTTTGCAGGAGTTTGGGAGTCGCTATGCGGCTTTACTGCAAGAAAAGAGTTGCTGTATGCTCGCACTTTGGCCTGTGAATTGGAGAGAATTGCCATTCACACAGGAGATTTGAGTGCAATTTGTGGAGATGTGGCCTATCAATTGGGCAATGCTGTATATGGCAGACTTCGCACTCCAGTCATCAATTTTATACAGAAATGGTGTGGCAACAGATTGGGCAAGACTGCGGTGAGGCCTTTCGAGACTCCATATCCTTTTACTCTGGAGCTTGTTACTGATTTGAGGGTCATTTTGGCGGCTTTTGAGAAAGACTTTGTCGAGATGAGCCAAAAAATACGTCGCTTTCCGTCAGTGTTGTCTAGATTGGAACGCACAGGAATTGTGACCACTGAGCAGGCTGAGGCCATTGGGGCTGTTGGCATGGCTGGCAGAGCTTCAGGGATTTACAGGGACATTCGCCGCTCTCATCCTTATCTGCTATATCAGGCTGGAAACACAGCGGTGAAGCATCATGGAGATGTGTATGCCCGCACACAAATAAGAATGGAGGAAGTTGTGGCCTCGATAGGAATTATACGCAGCCTGTTGGATTCTTGGCCGTATAATGAATATAGTCATGCCAAAGAGAATTATTCACCTGCAGCTGACAGCTTTGCGCTGGGCTTGGTGGAAGGCTGGAGAGGCGAAGCTTGCCATGTGGCAATCACTGATGAAGCGGGCCGTTTGGCACTATATAAATATAAAGATCCTTCTTTTCATAACTGGACTGCTTTGGAGCTTGCCGTGCGCAATAACGAAATCTCAGATTTCCCTATTTGCAACAAAAGCTTCAACCTGTCATATTGCGGACATGATTTGTAATAACTATGAAATTATTTCACACACTTTCAATTCTTTTCCATCAAGGGAAACAATATATTCCTGACCCTACAAAAGCTGAGGTGCCAGGTATATTCAGAGGCAGACCGGTCATAAGCACAGCTGCTGTTGATAATGAGGCAGTAGTGGATTGCTGCCCTTTGAAGGCTATTTCTTTTGATGGCAAAATGTTTGTTGACTTGGGAAAATGTGGCTTCTGCGGCATTTGCGCAAGGCAATTTCCTGAAAAAATCAGATTCACCAAAGATTATAAGATGGCTACAACCATCAGGGAAAACCTTATTGTTATAGAAGGAGAAGATAAACCCATAGAGTTTGGTCCAAAGCCTGAGTGTGCGAAAGTTTTCAAAGGCTCATTGAAGCTGCGTCAGGTGAGTGCCGGCGGTGATAATTCATGCGAATGGGAGCTGGGTGCTACAAGCAATGTCAATTTTGACATGGGCCGCTATGGTATTGAGTTTGTGGCCTCTCCTCGTCATGCTGACGGTATCGTCATTACCGGTCCGATTACGAAGAATATGGCAAGAGCTACACAAATTTGTTACGATGCTGTGCCGGAGCCAAAGATTGTGGCTCTTTGCGGCACTGATGCTATTAGTGGAGGTTTGTATGCGGAGTCAGAAGATATTGACCGTTCTTTTATAGATAGTCACAAAGTGGATTTGTTCCTTGCAGGCAATCCTGCCCACCCATTGACAATCATCAATGGTTTGCTGGGTCTGATGAATCGGAAAGGGAAATAGAGGCTTTCCAGCCTAACTTCAGATTTTTTTCTATTGGTGCAACTGCATACATGATGTCTCGCTCTCGATAAGGGCGTTCGCCCCATGCTATGTTGCATTTTTTACCTTCTCTTGCCTCTATCAAAGCTGCAAGTTGCCTGATTGAAGTGCCTTTTCCGGTGCCAAGGTAGATGTTTGCTCCATTGTCAAGGCTCATTGCTTTCTCAAAATTGTTGATGACATAGATGAAAAAAGAAGCCACATCATTAACATGCACAAAATCT
The DNA here is from genome assembly GCA_012513425.1 of Bacteroidales bacterium. Taxonomy (GTDB): domain Bacteria; phylum Bacteroidota; class Bacteroidia; order Bacteroidales; family UBA932; genus Equibacterium. The sequence continues at coordinate 2,518 of JAAZCF010000092.1, read as the reverse complement.
AAGACCTGCTCACCGGCAGTCATTCCGATAGGAGTAGGGCTGTCCAACGACTCCATGATGTAGTCCATAATTCTCTTGACGGTCATATTACCTCCATACACAGTATACGGCACACCAGTAATATATTTGAAACCAGCCAGGCTTGAATAATAGTTAAGAAAAGCCCTAAAGGCTGTCTTGGTTGCTGTGTAGAGATATGCGCTCTCATAGTATTCACTATCGTGCATAAATTCTCCAAAAGACCCGGTGTTTACAAAGAGTTTAAAATTGGAGCAGTCTTTCAAAACGTCCAGCAAAAGCACTCCAAACTCAATGTTGGCAGAAATCATCGGATGAATGATCGCTGTGTCGTTGGAGGAAGTGGTGATAGTTGCCAAATGAAGGATAATGTCCGGATTGAAATCTTTTACGGCAGTCATGTCTGTGGTATGGACATGCTTGAAATTGGAATATAGGGCTGAAGGAAACTTTTTCACAGCATCATCTACATCAATATTCAGTGTCAAAAATTCGTTGTCGGGACATTGCTCCAACAACATAGGCATGAGGTTTTGCCCCACAAAGCCAGTAATTCCTGTTAATAATACTTTCATTTTAAATGAATTTATAAGGAATGGCTTCAATTGGCAAGTGGTCGGCTTCCATAGGGTCGTGCTCTTGAGAAATAATATCTAAAAGAACTGAAGTGCCTTCAGCAATACCTGCAAAAGCCATCCATAAGCCCGGAGCGATAGTCAATCTGCTGTAATTAGTCTGTGGCCCCAGAACAAACTCTTCGAAAGACGCATTATCATATACCACAAACTTTATCGCACCCACCGGCACGATAATGTTGAGAGTAACTTTGTTGTGTCTTTTCCATCCTTTCACACAGCGATGCTCAATCTGAGAAAAATATGCTTCACCAAAGCCTTTATAACTGCTTTCGGAGCATTTGAGGCCGTGCATCACATTGCCTCCCTCTACATGAATCTGCTTTTGAGGAGTTAATGACACACCTTCTATCATAGTGCCCACGGAAGTTGTTGACTTTTGGCAAACTCAGAATATTTTTGAATTTGAGAGACAGTCAGGTTGAACATATCTGCAGATTTGTTGCTGTAGAACTCTTTATACCAGGCGGCAATCATATCTACGCACTGCTCGTATTGCAAAGTAGAATGCCATTTGAGCCAGGTCAAAGCTTTGTCACAATTGAGCTTTAGAAGCTTTGCCTCATGGAAAGGAATATTGTCTGTGACTTTGATTACCGCAGAAGCATCCAGTCCCCATTTAGTGGCCAAGTCGCTGCTCAGCTCATAGACTGTCTTGCTTTGCTCGGCTCTCGGCCCGAAGTTGAACGCTTCTCCATTGTCGATAGTGCCTGTGGCAAGATGCCAGGCAAGGCAGAGGTAGCCGCTCAAAGGCTCCAACACATGTTGCCAAGGTCTGGTTGCGCTTGGGCTGCGAAGCTCCACATAACTGCCTTTGCTAAAAGCTCTCGCACAGTCGACAATGATTCTGTCTTTCGCCCAGTCGCCACCACCAATCACATTACCGGCTCTGGCGATGCCAAGCTTGATGTTTGGCATCTGTTTGATGAAAGAGTGAAAATAACTTTTTATCACAAGCTCTGCAGCACCCTTCGAACCCGAGTAAACATCTTTGCCTCCCAAAGCATCTTTCTCTCTGTATCCCCAGATCCACTCCACATTGTCGTAGGCCTTGTCGGACGTTATGATGACACAGTTACATTTCCATGAGATGTTTCGAAGAGCCTCCATTACAGAAGCTGTACCCATGACATTAGTGGAAATGGTGTCAAAAGGCTCTTTATACGAGGTAGACACTATGGCCTGGGCAGCCAGATGAAATATGAAATCAGGACGAACTTCCTGCACAAAGCCATCTAAACCATCTTTGTCGCGTATGTCATCAAAGCGGTGATGAAGCTTGCCCACTAGCTTCAATGCTTCAAACATAGAAGGGTCGGTGGGAATGTCTAATGAATAGCCATAGACATCTGCACCCAAACTTAGAAGCCATGTGCTGAGCCATGAGCCTTTAAAGCCAGTGTTGCCTGTGACTAAAACCTTTTTTCCTAGAAAAATATTTGCAAAAGCCATAATTTACCAAATTTTCCATGGAGCATTTCCGCTACTCCATAATGATTCTAATTTTTGCATTTCGCGAAGAGTGTCCATACATTGCCAGAATCCTGAATGGTTGTGAGCCATCAGTTGTTGTTCGCATACCAAGCGGTTGAGAGGACCTTGCTCAAAAACAGTGTCGTCACCTTCGATGTAATCAAATATCTGAGGTTGAAACACCATATAGCCGATGTTGATCATATCTCCATCTGCATCGGATTTTTCTCTAAAAGCATTTACTTCGCCACTTTTACTAATATCCAGCACACCCTTGTTTTGACCGAAGTTGTACACAGAAATTGTGCCAATGCGACCATGAGATTTATGAAAGCTCAGTAATTCAGGTATGTCTATGTTCCCCACAGCATCGCCATAAGTCAGCATGAAAG
>JAAZCF010000011.1 GCA_012513425.1 Bacteroidales bacterium | reverse complement strand
ATATTGAAGAAAACTATATAGATCTAATGCGAGCTGTCCTTCATAAAACAATCGGACAAGGAGCGAGTCTTAATTATGATGTTCGAATAGTACAAGGAGCTACCATTACTTCCAAAGGTGAAGACCATCGTCCTATTGAAAATGGTGAAGTTAGCATTCAAGGCGATTCTCTAAAATATAATGGAAACATTATGTTGATTCCAGGTCTTAAAAAAATCAAAATAGAATCACATCTCAACCCCATATACACTTTCGACAATTTTATTGAAGGTGAGTGTAATCGTTTTGGACGTTCAGCTGGCCTGAGTATTGCTGAAAAGCCTGGCAAAACCGCTTTTAATCCTCTTTTTATTTATGGAGGTCCCGGTCTTGGCAAAACACATTTGGCTCAAGCAATAGGTATTGACATCAAAGATAAATATCCCAATAATGTGGTTATTTATGTCAGTGCCAATCGTTTTATGGCCCAGTATATGAATGCCGTTGGTCTAAACAATAATTTTGTTGATTTTTTACGTTATTATCAATCGGTGGATGTACTCATTATCGATGATGTTCATGAGTTTGCAGAAAAGAAAGGAACTCAAAATGCATTTTTTCAAATTTTCAATTATTTGCACCAAAGCGGAAAACAATTGATTCTTACTTCAGACAAGCCGCCTGTAGATTTGCTCGGTTTGGAGCAAAGATTACTATCAAGATTCAAATGGGGTTTGTCAGTTGAGTTATTGGTTCCGTCATATGAGACAAGGCTTGCTATTCTCAAACAAAAGAGTTTCAGAGAAGGAACAATTGTTCCTAATGAAGTTTTGGAATTTATTGCCAGAAAAGTAAAATCTAATATCAGAGAGTTGGAGGGCACATTGTTGACTCTTATTGCAAATGCTACTTTTGCAAAGAAGAATATGACATTGGAATTGGCTCAAGAGCTTATTGATAAAATTGTTACTGATAGTCAGAGCGACATCTCAGTGAGCCGTATTCAAGAAATCGTTTGTGATTACTTCAATCTTCCTCACGATGCTATTCAATCAAAGACAAGAAAGAGAGAAATTGTTCAAGCTCGTCAGATAGCTATGTATATGAGCCGCAATCTTACAAAAGTTTCATTGGCTTCTATTGGATCTCAGATTGGCGGCAAAGATCATGCAACAGTGCTTCATGCATATAACACAGTTTGTGATCTAATTGACACCAATCGTACTTTCAAACAATATATCACAGATATTGAGAAAATTCTTGTAAACTCAAATTAAAATGAATACAGATAAGGTTCTTTCTTTTTTTAGAGAAATCACAAAAATACCTCGAGAATCAGGGCATGAAGAGCAAATTATAGATTTTTTAAAAAAATTTGCTCAAAAACGAGGTTTGGAATGCAAAATTGACAAAGTTGGTAATGTTTTGATTACAAAGTCTGCTGCCAAAGGATACGAAACACGCCCTACGATTGTGCTTCAAAGTCATTTGGACATGGTCTGCGAGAAAAATAAAGGATTCGAACATGACTTTGCGAAAGATCCTATAAAATATGAAATGAGAGATGGCTGGATGGTGGCAGACAACACTACTCTTGGTGCAGATTGTGGTATCGGTATTGCTTCTGAAATGGCAATATTGGATGATACAAGCTTGAACATTGGAAAAATTGAGTGTCTGTTTACCATTTCAGAAGAGACAGGAATGGATGGTGCCTTTGGTCTTGAAAATGGTTTCTTTTCAGGTAAATTACTGATAAATCTTGACTCAGAAGACGAAGGCGAATTGTTTATTGGATGTGCAGGTGGTGTCGATACCACTGCTAAGTTCTTTTATGATGCTTGCCCACTGGAAGATGAAAAGTCTTTTATGCAATTTGCTGTTGAAGGTGGAATGGGTGGCCATAGTGGCGATGATATTGACAAAGGCAGGGCAAACGCTTTATGTCTATTGGCAAGATTCCTTGCAAAAGTTATTGATTTTGATGATGTGGAACTATGCTCAATTGAGGGTGGCAATAAAAGAAATGCCATTCCAAGAGATTGCACTGCAGTGTTGGCTTTTGATGCTGACTCAAAAGATGATATCATGTCCATTTTCAATCAGTTTGCCAAAGATATTTCAGAAGAATATGCT
>JAAZCF010000010.1 GCA_012513425.1 Bacteroidales bacterium | reverse complement strand
GATACAAACTTTTGCTGAATAATGGCACTGAATTTAGCATAATGACAGGTAAAGATGCTCTGCCAGTCTCTTTGGCTATTATAAAAGACAATTGGGATTTCGTTGATTATTGGGCTATCAAGATGGAAGGAGATTCTGACTATTCTTGGGTCTATAAAGAGAATGGAGAAAAAGCAAAAGCTGAAGGTGTAAGTGGAACTCCAATTATTGGAGCTAAAGACTCTTTGGGGGTTTTCTACTATACTTATTGTTTTCCATCAGAGTCGGAAAAATGGCTTAGAGATGCTAACAATGATTTGGTAAGAGCTAGTGCCTATGATAACCTCTCTCTATTCACAAGTCTGAATTTGGGAACAAATGATGCTGAAATCACTTTAGCAGATGGGTCAAAGGTTTTGATTCCGTTATATACTGAGATTATTCCAAACATCTCCTTCCAAGCACCGGAAGGTATCACCTATGACTCCGCCACATATTTGTACTCAAAAGTTAAAACAGATACGACATACACAGTGACTTATCAAATCGATAATGCAAATGCAAATGTTGCTATTGACGCAATTGGTATGGACGAAGCAGTTGTCACACAAGTGACTAAAGAATTGTCAGGTTCTACTATTACAGGATCAATCAAATTTAAAACTCCAGTTAGTTTTCCGCAGAATGCTGTGACAACCAGAGTCTTGGTTTTTGTAACTTGGAACAGTAGTGTGACTATGAAGGTTTTGGAGTTTAAAAACAGATAGTATTGAGCAAGTATTCAAATATAATTTTTGATATTGACGGGACTCTTGTAGATACATACCGAACAGGTTTGGGTTCTTTGCAGGCAGTAATGGAGAAAATGCTCCATGTTAAGCCCAGTTTAAAAGAGTTAGAGCCATATTTTGGTATCCCTAGTTTTCAGGCAGCAAAAATGATTTATCCACAAGATTGGAAATTGTTTTTGGAAGAATGGGAGGAGTTCTATGTGCAAATGCATCATTATTCTCATTTGTTTGATGGTGTTGTTGACATGCTTTCCGTGCTGAAACGGCAAGGCAAAAAATTGGGTATTGTCACATCTAGAGCTTTTGATGAGCTTCAAAGAGACCCAATAATGAATTCTATCATCGATATGTTTGATGTGGTGGTTACATCCAAGGATTCCTCAAAACACAAACCTGATCCTGAGCCTACTTTGGCATTTTTATCAAAAGCCAAAGCTTCGTCAGAGGAATGCTTGTATGTCGGGGATACAATTTTTGATAGTAAGTGCGCTTTAGGCGCAGGAGTGAATTTTGCTTTGGTGGATTGGAAAGGAATTGCAGCTGATGATATCCCAGCTACTTATAGAGTACATAACACGAAAGAGATTTGGCTATTTGTTAATGGCGTCTTGTAATTCAGCTAGTCTCTTGTCTCTTTTCTTTTTGCTTTTGCCATTATCGCCCTTCATATATTTATTCCACTGCTCAGTTGTAAAGATTTTTTCAAATGCTTTGTCAATATAGTCGCCCCACTTATCTGATAGATATTGATATGATTGAGATGTTACTGCACCAGACTTGGTCAATTTGTCCAATTCGGCATAATATGCTGTGTATGAATTTTGAAGCATAGTGTCAACCTTGAAAGCTTGGGCAACATCTATATCATAATCTTTAATAAGTTGATCAACCATTTTCGACGCTAAGTCAATTGGGTCAATTTCTTGCGACTGAGCTATGGCAGGCGCATATTGAATCATTGCTGCAAAAATTGCTAGTGTGGATATGAATTTACGCATCGGATGTTTTTTATTACCTTTGTGAACAACAAAGTTAATAATTTCTATGAGAAAATATTTTTCCATCCGACTGCTTTTTTCTTTGGCGGTACTTGCTGTTTCAGCCAAGTCTTTTGCCTGTACAAATATCCTAATATCTAGAGGTGCTTCGGCAGATGGTTCAACCATGGTAACCTATGCTGCTGACAGCCATCAACTTTTTGGTGAACTTTATTTAAAAAAGGCAGCAGATTGGCCCCAAGGCTCAATGTTGGATGTATATAGTTGGGACGAGGGTAATTATATAGGAAAGATTCAACAAATTGACCATAGTTTCCAAACAGTTGGAAATATGAATCAATACCAGGTGACTATTACAGAGACAACATTTGGAGGTCGTGCTGATCTTGTAAACAAAGATGGAATAGTGGATTATGGTTCGCTTATTTACATTACTTTACAAAGGGCACGTACTGCACGTGAGGCGATTGCAATTATGAATGAATTGACACAGCAGTATGGCTATCCTAGTGAGGGAGAGTCTTTTTCTATTGCAGATCCTAACGAAGTTTGGATTATGGAAATGGTGGGTAAAGGAGAAGAGAAAGGCACTGTGTGGGTGGCAAGAAGAGTCCCCGAGGGTTACATTTGTGCCCATGCCAATCAGGCTCGTATTCATACCTTTCCATTAAATGACTCTGAAAACTGCCTATATTCAAAGGACGTTATTTCATTCGCACGCAGCAAAGGTTTCTTTTCAGGCAAAGATACAGATTTCAGTTTCTGCGAAACTTATTGTCCATTGGATTTCAGTGGTGCAAGAGCCTGCGAGGCCAGAGTTTGGGCGGCATTTAATATCCTTTGTGATGGATCATTTACTTGGGTAGATGAAAAAGGGAATGAGCATATAAACCTTGCTTCTGATTACTTAGATTTTGCCATGGGCTATAACCTCTCTAATAAGATGCCTTTGTTTGTGAAACCAGCCCAGAAAGTCTCTATGAGAGCTTTGTCTGATGTGATGCGCGATCATTTCGAAGGTACACCTATGGATATGACTCAAGATGTAGGAGCCGGTCCAAACCATTTGCCATATCGTTGGCGTCCTATGAGTTTTGATGTTGACGGAGACACTTATGTGCATGAGAGAGCAATTGCTACTCAGCAGACAGGCTTTTGGATACTCTGCCAAGCCCGTAATTGGCTTCCAAATGAAATTGGCGGCATTTTGTGGTTTGGAGTAGATGATGCTGCAACTTCGGCTTTAACCCCAATTTATACCAATATTACTGCCTCTCCGGAATGCTTCCGCGAAGGCAACGGCAGTATGTTGGAATATTCACCTACTTCGGCATTTTGGCAAGTAAATAAAGTTGCGCATTTTGCGTATCTGCTTTACGATAGAGTTGCTCCAGTAGTTCGCAAAGAGATTGAAAAACATGAAAACAATTGCTTGGAATCAGTTGCAGTGACAGACCAAATTGCATTGAAATTGTTGCAAGATGGTAAAAAAGATGAGGCTTTGTCATTAATTACAGAAGTAAGCACTTCTCTCTCTGAAAGAATGATGAGTAAATGGCAGCAACTGGAAAGTGATCTGTTAGTGAAGTTTATGGATGGGAATGTGAAGGTTCAGAACGAGGATGGTTCTTATCAAAAAAATGTTGAAAGTTCAAGAATACCGGTTTCTCCCGAACATCCGGACTTTCCTGAAAGGTGGCTTAGGGGAATTGTTCAAGATAATGGTGAAGTCTTAAAAGAGAAACAATGAAAAGAATATTATTAATAGTAAGTTCACTCTTAGTGTTAACTTCATGTACAGAAAAAGCCATTTTTTCAGTGGCTGATAGTTTTTTAACCAATTACTTTGAGATGAACTATGAAGAGGCTTCACTATATTGTGATAGCCCAATTCAGTTGACTTTGCAGACAGCTGCTCAAGATGCAGCTGAGCTTGATAGTCTGTTGCTGGAAAAGGTCCAAGTGGCATCCTCTCAAACAAGGTATGAATTGCAGCAAGTGGATAGAAAATCTGAAGCGGGAAAAGCTATTATCAGCTATGAGGTCTATCCTGCCGGAAGTGACATGGCTGTTGCCAAGCGGATGGTTATGGAAAAGTCAGATAGCAAATGGCTCATTAAAGAGCTTGACTAAGCCTACATTTCCCTTATATTCAGCTGAGAGGCAAGCTCACACAAATACTTCTTAGCCGGACTGTCATCAATGACATTGAGAGCCTCTACAGCAAGGAGGCTTTCTTGTTGCAAGATTGTTTGAGCATCATACAATCCTTTTTTTGAGTATACAAATTCAACAACGGGTTGCACTTGACCTGAGACTATAAGTTGCTTCACTTGTATGCTTTCTGCCGCAGATGACTTGCTGAGTGCTGACAGCAATGGCAGAGTTATTTTCTTTTCTTTAATATCTTGACCTGATGGCTTGCCTGTGATGGACTCTGGATGATAATCCAAAATATCATCCCTCATTTGGAATGCCAGGCCCAAATGATAAGCATAGTTATCAAAGGCTTGTAGTTCTTCAGAGTTGGCTCCGGAGCAATAGGAACCGGAAAATACAGCTGTTTGGAATACAGAAGCTGTTTTTAGTGCAATTATTTGCCTATAATCATCAAAAGTAGTGTCCATTTTTTTGGCCTTATCCATTTGTATGATTTCTCCGCGCGATAAATCTTCAATGCTGCGGGCAAATGATTGAAATACGGCTTTGTCGCAATCTTGGATAATGGTATGGATGGCGCGTGAAAGCCAATAATCACCAATCAAGACAGATGCTTGAGGAGTATACAAGGATACTATTGTCGGATTTCCTCTGCGAGTATCCGCTTCGTCAACCACGTCGTCGTGAAGCAGAGTTGCTGTGTGAAGCATTTCTATAGCTGCCGCACACAGTATAGCATTATTACTAATTCCGCCGCATGCCTTGGCTGCAAGCAAGCAAAGCATAGGGCGGAGTTGTTTTCCTTTGCGGAATAAAAGATATTCGTTGATAGAATCAAGAAGTTCAATGTTGGACTTGAGATTGTCTTCAAAAACTTGATGGTATTTGGTCCAATCTGCACCTAGAAACTTCTTGATGTCGTCTATCATGACTAAAACATTAAGCCTAAAGAAATTTGTAAAGCACCGCAAGTATCTTTGCTGATATTTCTGGCACTATCTAAATAATCCTGAAGATTGGCTACATTGCCAAAGTTCCAAACATATTGGGCAGTGATTTGGAACTTACGAACAAGCTCGATGCCACCACCGACACCCAAGCCAAATTCAAAACGATTGGCATCCATAGTAAATGACTCAAAGAAAGAAGTGATTTGCCTGTCAAGAGTTTCGTTTGAAGTAGATACACGACTTCTGATGCTATATCCAACAAAAGGACTTAATTGGACAAATGGGCGACAGATAACCAAGTCCGGACCCCATTGGACATTGACAGGAAGCTCAAGATAATCTAAGTTCCATGAAGCTTGTTCACCAAATTTCTGACCCTTTTTGGAATAGAGCAACTCTGGTTGCAAAGTAAATCCGGCAGTGTTTTCTGTTTGATAACCTACACCGATATGGAAACTTGAATAATTACTGACACTCAAACCAATTGATTGAGCTATGTCTTTGAAACTTTGATTGAAATCAAGATTTGTGTAGTTCAATCCACCTTTGAACAGCAAACCTTGAGCCTGTGAAGTAAAACTTGTGGCAGATAACATAATAACGGCCACTAGTGAAAGAATAATTTTTTTCATCATAACAACGAATTTAATTTGTTTACAATATCTTGCTTTGAAACAGCGCCGACTAAACGATCGACTAATTCACCGCCTTTAAAAAACAAAAGGGTTGGAATGTTGCGAACAGCATACTTCAAAGGAACTTCGTCATTGTCGTCAACATTGCATTTGCAGATGAGTACATTGTCTTGATATTCATCAGAGAGCTCTTCCACAACCGGAGATATCATCCTACAAGGACCGCACCAAGGTGCCCAAAAATCAACCATTACCGGCAATTCCCCGGTAATAATATCTTCAAAGTTAGAATCTGAGATGTTCATATTGCAACATGATTAAATATTTGAGGCGAAGATAGCATTTTTTTAGATACGACATAAGATCGAATTGGCGAGAAAGTGTGTGTGGTGGCTTGTTTTTTGCGTCAGAATAGCGTTCTTTTGCACATTAATATTTTTTTTATTACACAATAGTTTTATGGTACATAGAAAAGCACTTTTAAAAGTGATTGTAGCATTGGTATTTGTGACTTTTTCAAGTCAAATCAATGCACAGCAAAATGAGACGTTACGCTTATCTTTAGAGCAAGCTCAACAGTTAGCTATTGAGCGTAATCGGACATTGGACAATGCCGAACTTGATGTTCAAATTGCCCAAGCGACAAAATGGCAGTCTATTTCTTCTTTACTGCCACAAGTGAGTGCAAGTGCAGACTACTCCAATATGTTTGGTTATATGATGAGTTTCGGTGAAATGAAGATAGCTTTACCAAGCAGTGCGACTATGGCAGTGACAGCAGCGGTGACTTTTAATGGTGCTCAGGTAGTTGGAATAGCACTTAGTGAAATATCTAGACAAATGTCTGATATTTCTTTAAAGAAGACAGCGCAGACTATTGCCAATCAAGTGAAAACTCTATATTATTCTGCTTTGGTCAGCAAACAGACTATTGATTTGCTAAAAAGCAGTCTTGCGGAGGTCGAAAAACTTCACAACATATCTCAACAATCAGTGGATGCAGGTGCTTCTGAGCAGGTGAGTGCCGATCAAATGCTTGTTCAGGTTTCTACTACGAAAACTACAATTTCTGGAGCAGAGCGTAGTCTTGAGATGATTTATAATGCTCTTAGATTGCAGTTGAATCTTTCTCCTGACTCAGAAATAGTGTTGACTGATGAGTTGGATGCTCTTATTGATACTGATTTGTCAATGGCTTTGCTCAACGAACAATTTAATATTGACAACAATTATGACTATCAGTTGTTGAAGAAAAATGTTGACATGGCTAAAAAACAACTCTCAATGACTCAATGGAGTATCGCTCCAACAATTAGGATTGCATATCAGTATTCTGCCAAAAAGACATTTGGTGAAGGTATGAATATGACTCCTCCGAATACTATGAATATTGGAGTAAGCGTTCCTTTGTTTACCAGTCTCCAAACCGCGAAGAAGATAAAAAGCGCAAAATTGAGTTATCAAAAGAGTATGAACAGCTTGGCTGACACAGAGAATAGTCTTCAGGTTCAGTATCGTCAATATTGCTATGATTTGAAGAGTGCTTATGAAAAGTACCTTAATCATGAGAAGAATCTTGAAGTAAACAAGCGCGTGTTTGCAAATATGGCTGCCAAATATCAACAAGGTTACTCAAGCGTATTAGAGATGACAAATGCCAACACCACATTAATTGGAGCTCAAAGCTCTTATGTTCAGTCGATTTTAGAGCTTATTAACGCAGAGATAGAGCTCAATACATTATTGAATAAGTAGAATAATTACAATAAAATGAAGAAATTTTTAATTTTCGCGCTGTGCGCGATAGCAATGTTTGCAGGATGTAACGTGCAGCCAGAAGTCAAAGATGAAAACCGAGTAGAATTGGTGGAACTTACTCCGCTTGAGAGCACTGTTGTTGACAGAACTCTAAGCTTTTCAACTACTCTTGAGGGCTATCAAAAAATGGATATAGCTCCCTCAATAAGCGGTCGTATTGAGCATATCTACACAGAGGTTGGTACAAAAGTCGGTGCCGGCACAACATTGGTTAGAATGGATCAAAATCAGTACAATACCACAAAACTCACCTTCACTAATCTTGAGCGCGAACTCAGCCGCGTGGAGTCTTTGGTTGAGACTGGAGCTGTGTCTCAGCAAGTGTATGACCAGACAAAGCTTAGCTATGATCAAACAAAAGAAAGCTTAGGTTTTATTGAAGCAAATACATATGTCAAAGCAAAATTTGGGGGTATAATCTCAGCCAGAAACTATGAAGATGGTGAGTTATATGCCGGCCAAGCAATTTTAACATTAACTCAAATAAATGTATTAAAGGCTTTTATTAATATTCCTGAGACCTATTTTCCTCTTATCAAAAAAGGAATGAAAATAAATGTCATTTCTGATATTTATCCAGATGAATTGTTCCCAGCTACTATCGATTTGGTGTATCCTACAATTGATGCAACTTCTCACAGTTTCAAGGTTCGAGTACGAATTCCTAATGGTGCAGAGCGTTTGCGCCCTGGTATGTATGCTTCAACATCTGTAGCAATGGGTGAGGTTCAAGCCACTATCGTTCCTTACCAAAGTGTTCAGAAACTTACCGGTTCAAATGAAAGATTTATTTATGTCAACAATAATGGAGTCGCTAAGCGAGTATTTGTAAAAGTTGGCGAAAGATATGACGATAAAGTTGAGATAATTAGTGATGAACTGGCTCTTGGTGATGAAATTGTGACCACAGGTGCAGAAAAGCTTGTTGACGGAGCAGCTATTAAAACTGAATAAGAATGAGTATTTATAAAACAGCGATAAATAAGCCGGTAACAACTATTCTGATTTTTGTTGCCGTCATGGTCCTTGGTGTGTTCTCATTTTTGAGATTGCCTATTGACCAATTTCCTGAAATGGACCCTCCATATGTAACAGTAATGACTACATATGCTGGTGCAAGTGCTTCTGAGGTAGAGACAAATGTAACCAGACTTGTTGAGAACAGTCTGAACTCAGTAGATAAATTGAAAGAGATTACTTCAACTTCCAGAGACAATATGTCTATGGTGCTTTTGGAGTTTGAATGGGGAACAGATATTGACGAAGTTATGAATGATGTCCGTTCTTATGTGGATATGTTGAAAGATATGCTTCCAAGTGGCTGTGCATCTCCGTATATTTTCAAGTTTAGTTCAAGTTCTCTTCCTATTATTAACTATGCCATTACAGCAGGTGATAGTTATGCGGGACTTGAGAAAATCTTGAATGACGTGATGGTGCCTCAGCTCAATAGAGTTGATGGTATAGGAAATATATCAATCATGGGTGCTCCTGATAGATATGTCTATGTTGAAATTGATCAAAACAAGCTTGATGCTTTTGGCATCCCTATGGAAAGCATTGGATCAGCCATCAGTTCCAACAACATCAATCTTTCATCCGGTTTGATTAAGATGGACAAAGAGCAGTACAACTTGGAGGTACGCAGTGAATATGCTGAGAGTAGTGAGATAGAAAACATTGTTGTAGCTACAACTCAAAATGGCAGCAAAATATTTGTAAAAGACATTGCTGTGGTTCGCGATACCATCAAAGATTTGTCTTTGGACGAGAAAATTAATGGCCGAGATGGTGTCAGACTTATGGTTACCAAACAGTCTGGCGCTAACACTGTGCAGACATGTAAAGATATCCGTAAAGAGATGGCCAATATCCAAAAAAGTCTGCCTGAAGATATTAATATTGAGGTAATTTACGATTCATCAGAGGATATACAAAACTCTATCAACTCACTTGAAGAGTCAATTCTTTATGCTTTGCTCTTTGTGGTCTTAGTGGTGTTCTTGTTCCTTGGCAAATGGAGAGCGACATTTATCATAGCCATTACAATTCCTATTGCATTGATTGTATCCTTCATATATTTGGCATTATCAGGTAGTTCATTAAATATTATATCTCTCTGCTCCTTGACAGTTGCTATTGGTATGGTGGTTGATGATGCTATCGTAGTATTGGAAAACATCTCCACGCATATTGAAAGAGGATCATCTCCTAGAGAAGCATCAATCTATGCAACAAATGAGGTATGGGTTTCAGTAATTGCCACTACTTTGGTTATTGTGGCTGTATTTGTGCCTCTCACAATGCTTACAGGTATTGCAGGCATTATGTTTAAAGAGCTTGGTTGGATTGTAACTATTACTGTTTGTATATATACAGTGGTAGCCATCACTTTGACTCCTACTCTTTGTTCTCAGATGCTTAAAGCAAAGAAAGTCGAAATAGATGAAACAGGACATATAAAAGAAACCGTTGAGAAAAAAGACCTATATCAGAGAACAGTGGTAAGGGCACTTGACAAAATTGATGATTTATATGCCAATTTATTGCGCTTCTGCATGCATCATAAGGCAGGGACCATGCTATTTTTCTTATTGCTGTTTGTGGCTTCGCTAATACCTGCAATAACCGGAAAAATCGGAACAGACTTTATGCAAGCTTCTGATAATGGTCGTATTAGTGTTACCATTGATCTACAAAATGGTACTCGTATTGAGGAAACTCTCAAGACTGCCAGAGCTTTGGAATCCAGGATATATGAGTTGGTTCCAGAAGTTACGATGCTTTCTACTTCTGCTGGTAGCAACGATGAATCAGGCACCGGAGCTATGTTTTCATCTACTTCCAATAATTCAATCTCTATGACTGTTGTCTGCACCAAGAAGGCAGAAAGAGAACGTTCTGTGGATGAGATTGCCGAGGTTATTAGACAAGAATTGTTAAACTATCCGGAGATTGTCCGCTCAACTTGCGTTTCTCAAGGAGGTATGGGTGGCGGTGGCGAATCTACCGTCAATGTTGAGATTTATGGCTATTCATTTGACCAAACCAATATTGTAGCCGAGCAGATTAGAAATCTTGTGATTGAGAAAATACCTACGGCCCGCGACGTAAAAATCAGTCGTGACAAAGACCGTTCTGAACTCAATCTGGTTATAAATAAAGAAAAAGCATCTGCTTTGGGTCTGAATGCTGCGATAGTTTCAACCTATGTTCACAATCGTGTGACAGGTTTGGCTGCCGGCTATTTGAAAGAAGATGGTGAGGAGTATAATATTGTTGTAAGACTTCGTGAACAAGACAGAAACTCACTTGATGACATCCGCAATATGCCTATTCCAACTGCTACTGGTGCAAAAGTCAAACTTAATGAAATTGCTACTATTGAAGAGTATTTTGCACCTCCTACAATTGAAAGAAAGAGCAGACAACGCTATGTCAGTGTAAATATTACTCCTTATAACACTTCATTGGGTGAGTTGGCAGGTCAAGTGCAAGAAGTAATTTCGGGAGTTAGTCTACCAGGCGACGTAACCTTGTCCATTGGTGGTGACTTTGAAGATCAGCAAGAGTCTTTTGGTGACATGATTTCTTTGGCGTTGCTTATTATTCTTTTGGTTTATGTTGTGATGGCTTCTCAATTTGAGTCATTTAGTAAACCGGCAATCATTTTGCTTTCAATTCCGTTCGCCATCACTGGCGTAATATTGGCTCTTTGGATTACAGGTACAACACTTGACATGATTGCAGCCCTTGGAATGGTGATGTTGATTGGTATTGTGGTGAAGAATGGAATTGTGTTGGTGGACTACATCAATTTGATGCGAGATCGTGGATATGAGTTGAATGAAGCTATTGCTCTTTCCGGCCACTCTCGTTTGCGCCCTGTACTCATGACAGCCCTAACAACAATATTGGGTATGTTGCCAATGGCATTAAGCCAAGGTGAGGGTAGTGAAATGTGGCATCCACTGGGTATTGTGGTTATTGGTGGTCTTTTGGTTTCTACATTTATCACTTTGATTGTTGTTCCTACGTTCTATGCTATCCTCAGCAAACATAGTGAGCGTAATAAGATAGAGAAGAATCGTAAAAACTTTATTTTTATGCAGCTTTCTGCAGAAGACAAAAAGGAGAATTAAGCAATGAAATCAGTATTAATAGTATTTAATCAAGCCAATACCGAGCGTGTCGAATTTTTGCTCGACGAACTGAAGATCAAAGGCTTCACCCTTTTTGAGGAAGTGCAAGGTCGAGGCTCAAGAAATGGAGAACCTCGCAGAGGTACTCATACATGGCCCGAAATGAATTCAGCCATAATGACCGTAGTAGAAGACGACAAAGTAGAAGAGTTGCTGCTTACGGTGAAAAAGCTTGACAATCGTAATAAAAAAATAGGTGTTAGAGCATTTGTTTGGAATATTGAAGCTATGGTGTAGTTTATACCTATATATAGAGGAATCCAAGAGGGAGACTAAAAAGAGATTTTTTAGTCTCCCTCTTTTTATTAAAATATTTTTAATAATTGCACTATTTTATTATAAAAAGTATATATTTGCACTGAACAGATAATTCACCACATGAAAAAAGACAAATATTTAGATAAAGCCATTACCCTCTTTAAAAAGGAGGGAGTATCAATGCCGATAGAAGTTATTGCTGAAAAAATGGGAGTAAGCAAAAAAACCCTGTATAATAACTTTGAAAGTAAAGATGGTTTAATTGAACAATGCATGGAGTCAGT